>DKLE01000225.1:3887-6660 GCA_002455605.1 Firmicutes bacterium UBA6648 | reverse complement strand
AATCTTAAAGAGCGTAGTATTTGCAATTTCATTTTCTCCTACGAAGGCAATTTTGTCCCCTTTATTTAAACGGAAGGTAACATTATCGAGAACCTTTACACCATCAATGGTCTTTGTTATTCCCTCTACTGTCAAGAGTTCTTTTCCAGCCTCTCTGTCCATCTGGAAGCCCACATAAGGATATCGTCTTGAAGAAGCCGGCATTTCGTCTACAGTCAATTTCTCAATCAGCTTTCTTCTGGAAGTGGCTTGCTTGGATTTGGACTTGTTAGCTGAGAACCTTTGAATAAAGCTTTGTAATTCTTTAATTTTATCTTCGTTTTTCTTATTCTGGTCTTTAATCATTCTCTGAACCAGCTGTGAAGATTCGTACCAGAATTCATAGTTACCCACATACATCTTAATTTTACCGTAATCTACATCAACGATATTCGTACATACTGTATTTAAGAAATGTCTATCATGGGAAACTACAAGCATGGTTCCCGGATATTCTAAAAGGAAGTCTTCCAACCAGTTAATGGCTATAATATCAAGACCGTTTGTAGGTTCATCCAATAAAATAATTTCCGGTTTGCCAAACAGTGCTTGTGCCAGCAGAACTTTAACCTTTTCCTTTTCCGTTAAAGCACTCATTTCGTTGTAAAGAATATCAATGGAAAGCCCAAGGCCCTGAATTAATCTTCCCGCATCAGAATCTGCTTCCCAACCATCAAGCTCTGCAAACTCCCCTTCCAACTCTGAAGCTTTAATTCCATCTTCATCAGTGAAGTCTTCTTTTGCATAAAGAGCATCCTTCTCTTTCATGATCTGGTAAAGTCGAGGGTTTCCCTGAATGATTGTATCTAATACATTAAATTCATCAAAAGCAAAGTGATCCTGCTTCAAAACAGACATTCTCATGTCTTTTCCAATTGTTACACTTCCCGTAGTCGGCTCTAAATCACCGGATAGGATTCTTAAAAAAGTGGACTTGCCCGCACCATTTGCTCCAATGATGCCATAGCAATTCCCCGGGGTAAACTTTAAATCTACTTCTTTAAAGAGCGTCGTCCCGCTAAAATTCATACTTACATTTGTAACATTTATCATATTTTAATTGTACCTCCATTTTAACTGACGAAAATATTTAAATTCTGTTTCTTAAATCAATTTCATCTATCTTAAATATTAAAATTGTCATACACAATAATTAAGAGCTACGTTAGGTAGCTCTTAATTTTATTTGTTCTTATGAACAGACTTTTATTATTATATCATCTCAGCCTTTAAATTTCAATACAATTATAAATTTTTATTCGGTTTTCAAGGCTTCAGCTTTTTTTCTGATTAACTGTACATACCGTTCTGTGACATATAATCATAAATTCTCTTTCCATGTTCCTGTTCTTCCTTCTGAATATGATTCAGGGCATTTCTTATACTTTCATTCTTAAATTCAAAGATACAGGTATCATACATGGAAGATACATGCTTTTCGGTTCCCAGTGCATCCGAGCACAAATATTTATCCTTTGTCTTATCTTGCTGACTATAAGACTGGCTCTGACTGGACATCTGCTGCGAAGCCTGACCCTGTCCAGACATCTGCTGCGAAGACTGGCCTTGTCCGGACATCTGCTGTAAATTCGGTTTCTGGCCTCCTCCCATACCCATGCTTGGAGTAGTTCCACTTAATATTTGGTTTATGGTATCGTAGTGATTTTGTTCGATCTGGCCTAAGCTGGAAAATAAATTTTTCAGCTGGCTGCAGCTGGCTTCTGAGGAATATTTATTGTATTTGTCTATACAAAGCTTCTCCTCCGATTTTAAATCATTTAGCAGCATGGTTTCTTTTTCAGTTAACATCATACTTAAGCACCTCTCTCTACAAATCTTTATTTAAACAATGTTCACCAGCTATTATTTCTAGATCTGTAAAAATTATTCACTCTTTAATTATCCATGCTCTTTATAGCAGTAATTATTTACCTGTATTACACAAATAAAGCCATAGAATACCTTAGTATTCTATGGCAAGTCTTTAAAAAAACTAACAATTGCTTTTCTCTTATAATATTATAAGAATGCTTTTAATATGTAACCCTATTAACGAGGTTCAATAATTAATTTAATGGCGGTCCTTTCTTCTCCTTCAATTAGTATATCTGTAAATGCTGGCACACAAACCAAGTCTACTCCTCCCGGTGCTACAAACCCTCTGGCAATTGCAACAGCCTTTATAGCCTGATTTAAAGCTCCAGCCCCTATGGCCTGTATCTCTGCGTCTCCCTTTTCCCTTAACACACCTGCAAGTGCTCCTGCTACAGAATTGGGATTTGACTTTGCTGACACTTTTAAAACTTCCATTACTTGTATCCTCCTAAATAATAATTTGTATTACCCCTTTTGTTTGGGCTAAGCTATTGTTTATGTTTTCATTATATAGGTAATAAAACCCAATTTACAGCTAAAACGAACGTCAAAATATATTTTTTTATAGTTTTTTGCGACGAACTCTTGCATATTACGACAAATTTAGGTATAATAACCTCGTGGTTATCCCCCTGATAACCTCATTAATCTCTAATCCCAATACCCCTTTTGAACAAAATAGACTGCACCCCTGCGGTCTATTTTGTTTTTTGTAAAAGAAAAATCATAAAATTATGATATAATTATCCATAACAAAATAACATTGGGGAGGTGATCGCAACGTACATAATAGAAAATAATTATACAGATAATAAATATATGAGATATCAGTCGCGGATCTTGAATTTTTATATGGGCA
>DKLE01000225.1:0-3712 GCA_002455605.1 Firmicutes bacterium UBA6648 | reverse complement strand
TTTATATGGGCAATGTGAAAAATAATAAAATTGGAGTGCTAGATATAGAGACTACCGGACTTTCTCCTCATAATAGTCATTTTATTCTTGGTGGCCTTCTTTTATACACAAATAAAGGAGTTACTGTGAAACAATATTTTGCCGAGAGCTTAGCAGAAGAAAAACAAACACTTCTAGCCTTTCTCGAGGATATAAAGCATCTGGATGTGATCATTACTTATAATGGTAAACATTTTGATTTAAAATATCTCAGAACCAGAATGAGCCAACTGGGAATATTGGAAGATTATCAATTTCCTTTTAATCTGGATTTATACCTCGTATTAAATGGACATTCTTCTCTTCGTAAATTACTTCCCAACTTAAAACAAAAAACCGTAGAAAATTTTATGGGACTGTGGGCTTCCAGAACAGATGAGATTTCAGGAGCTGACAGCGTGGATATGTATTATCAGTTTCTACAAACTAAAAGCAGTGAACTTCGCCACTTAATCTTACTTCATAATCGGGATGATGTACTGCAGCTCTCACAATTACTTCCTGTTCTGGAGAAATCAGATATTCACAAAGCTTTCTTTTGCTTGGGCTTTCCTGTAGAAAACTTATACATATCAAAAATCTCCTTTGATTCAAAGGAGATTAAAATTCATGGCTCTCAGCGAAATCCACTGTCTTATTCGGCTTATGGATTTGATGACTGCCCTTGTATTTTAGATTTTGATAGATTTTCTGAAGAATTTTACATAAATTTGCCCATAATAAAAAGGTCCGGGTTAGTTATTGCTGACACAAAAGCCTTTGAAAAAGATTTCTCTGACTTACAGAAATATGAAACCTTTGAAAACGGTTTTCTTGTGCTGAAACAAGGTAATTTGATAAATTACATGGAAGCTAACCATTTTGTAAAAATCCTGCTAGAACGGATCTTGGAGGTAATAGCAGCATGAAAACAATTTCCAGATTAAATGAAGTCTATAGAAGTGCACCGGAAATACCCTTTGACGATTCATCAAAGTTTGTTTTTTTCAGTGATACGCATCGGGGAGATGACAGTGTTGCCGATGAATTCGGCCGAAATAAGCATATTTTTTATCATGCCTTAAATTATTACTATCAAAACGATTTCACATATGTTGAAGTCGGAGATGGTGATGAACTATGGGAACATTCCAACTATGAGCATATACGAAACAGTCATTTTTCTGTATTTAACAAGCTTAAAGAATTTTATGATGACGATAGAATGTACATTCTCTTTGGCAATCATAATATGTATATGAAATCTCCGGCTTGGGTTGAAAAAAATATGTATCGTGTCTACGACGAGTATTTAGGTGAAAAAGTTGATTTATTCCCCGGTTTAAAGGTGTATGAAGCACTTCGTTTTAAACATAAAAAAAATAAACAAGAGCTTTTTGTCGTTCATGGACATCAGGGAGATTTAATCAACGATCAACTGGCCTTTATCTCCCATTTCATTATTCGTTTCTTTTGGCACTTTATGCATTTAATAGGGGTAAAATATGCGGCAAGTCCCGCTAAAAGCAGGCGTAAAATGCATAAAGTGGAAAAAAATTATACCAAATGGAATGCACAAAATGATACAATCATAATATGCGGCCATACTCACAGGCCAAAGTTTCCCGATCCAGGAGAACCAGCATATTTTAACATAGGCTGCGGTATGCACCCGAGAGGAATTACATGTCTGGAGCTTATCTACGGCAAGTTTATTTTAGTTACCTGGCGTGTTCATTCAAAAAAAGACGGTACGTTATTTATAAAGAGAACAGCCCTAAAAGGACCTGTAGCTCTTAAAGAATTTGTAAAAGATAAAGCAATACAATGACAGGAGTGAAATATATGATAAATTATAATGAGTTAGCTCATAATGCCAAAAATGCAAGTTTTAAGATGGCTAATTTAGAAGAGCAAGTCCGTAATAATGCCTTGGCAGCTATTTCAAAGGCATTGTGTGAAAATAAAGAAACTATTTTTAAAGAGAACGCTGAGGATCTGGCAAAAGCTAAAACCGATAATTTGCCTCCGCCCATTATTAACCGGCTGAAGTTCGACGAACATAAGCTGCATGACATTTTAAGCGGAATCGACAGTCTTTTCAATCTGCCTGACCCGCTTTTCAAGAAACTTCTTGAACGAGATTTGGACGAGGGCTTAACATTAATAAAAACAACTTGTCCCATCGGCGTCATCGGCGTTATCTTTGAATCCCGGCCTGATGCATTGATTCAAATTTCCACCTTATGTATTAAAAGCGGAAATTGTTCTATTTTAAAAGGAGGCAGTGAAGCCGCCAAAACTAATAAAATACTATTTGAAATAATTAAAGCTGCCGGACTTTCCGCAGGCCTTCCTGAAAACTTTATAACCCTGGTAGAAAATCGGGCGGGAATTGATGAGCTGATTAAGTGTCATGAATCAATTGATTTGCTCATTCCCAGAGGTTCCAATGCCTTTGTTCAACATATCATGGCAAATTCGAAAATACCGGTTATGGGCCATGCGGATGGGGTGTGTCATATCTACGTGGACAAGGATGCTGACATTGATAAAGCCGCCTCTATTATTTTGGATGCAAAAACACAATATGTAGCCGCATGCAATACTCTTGAAACGCTTTTAGTACACAAGAATATTGCTGAAGAACTGCTGCCTGTATTGAAGTCAGCCTTAGAATCAAAAAAAGTATTAATTAAAGGCTGCAAGGATACACAAAAAATCATTACCTGTGAGTCTGCTGCACAGGAGGATTTTGAAACCGAATATCTGGATTATATATTATCCATCAAACTGGTAGATAATATGGAAGAAGCCATCGATCATATTAATCGCTACGGCTCTCACCACACAGATTGTATAGTAACAGAAAATAATCGTGAGGCAGAAAGATTTATGAGTTTTGTGGATTCTGCCGGTGTGTATCAAAATTGTTCTACAAGATTTGCAGACGGCTTCCGGTATGGTTTCGGGGCAGAAGTGGGTATAAGTACCGGTAAGCTTCACGCTCGAGGCCCTGTTGGCTTGGAAGGTCTTGTAACTTATAAATATAAGCTTTTTGGAAATGGACATATTGTTGCGGACTATGCAGAAGGAAAAAAAAGCTTCCACTTTAAGGATAAATAAGTTAAAATGACTATGATAGTTATATCTAATTAATTAAGGGGAATGGAGTAAATTATGAAAACAATTGCAAAAGTAAATCTTATGTTATCTATTTTAAGCGTATGCCTTGGAACTGCTATGATCGTGCTTTCAGCTATTACAGCATTTAAATTCTCAAAAAAGAAAGTCGATAGAATTGATAGAATTTAATATGTTTTTATGATTTCAAGATTTGAGGGATATTATGAATTACAAACATGCAATATCAGTGCGACACGCTTGTCGAAGCTATTCACCGGAGAAGATTGCAGACTCTGTCGTTGAAAAGCTTCAATCGTCAATTGCTGATTATAATCTTATGTCTGGATTAAACATTCAATTGGTATTAAATAATGGAGATGCTTTTAACACTCTTTCTAAAAGCTATGGGATGTTTACAGGAGTAAATAACTACATAGCTATGATCGGTAAAGCAAATGGTATTCATGAAAAAGAGAAAATCGGATATTATGGGGAAAAGCTGGTTCTTGAGGCAACAGAATACGGCCTTGGCACCTGCTGGGTTGCAGGTACGTACGATAAAGAGGCT
>DKLE01000226.1 GCA_002455605.1 Firmicutes bacterium UBA6648 | reverse complement strand
TGTACTTATTTTTGTTTATAAATAAAATTGTAAGCAATCGGACCTTGAAAGGCAAGATCATTTTATTGACATTAAGAAAAAAGACGTATTTACCTTAAAGGAGGTTAAATACATCTTGAACTTTAATTAAAAACTTTGTTTGCAAATACCAAATTATCATGCTCATATTTTATTTAGTAATCTGTTTTTCCAAATCATTATATTGACCACTTAGAACAATTATATCAATACGTCTGTTTTTTGTCCTTCCCTCTGCTGTTGAATTATCTGCAACTGGCTTATATTCTCCATATCCGACTGCTACCAGTTTTTCAGGCTCAATATTGCACTTATCTACAAATAGTCGTACTACACTGACCGCTCTTGCTGTAGATAGTTCCCAATTGGAAGGATAAAGGGTGGAGTGCATTGGAACATTGTCCGTATGACCTTCTATACGTATGTAATTGTTTAGGCTATTAACCATGCCAGCCACCTCAATTAAAGCATCTTCATTATCTTTTCTGATCTCTGCACTTCCTGACTGAAAAAATACAGCATTGTTAAGACTGATAACTAAACCTCGCATATCTATACTTGTTGTTACAACAGAAGACATGTCATCCTTCTGAAATTTAGCATCTAGCTCATCCTTTAATTGTTCCAGATTCTGGAGTTCGTATTTTCCCATAAAACTTTCTAATACTTCTTCTGATATTTTGGTATCACTTTCCGATTTGCTATTTTTTGAGCTCTCATTCTGTGCTTTCCCCTGATTGCTCAACTCTGAAGCAACAAAACTGCTAGTCATCATAGCTTCACGAAATTCTGAAGACATTTGGGCTGCTTTAGCTGCATCCACCTTACTTACAGCAAAGAGAACTATAAATACGGCTAACAATAAAGTCATTAAATCTGAATATGGAAGTAACCACGCTTCTCCACCTTCTTCTTCGTGGGGCGCATGTTTCTTTTTATTTTTTTTGACATATTATCTTCCCCCTAATCCTTTTGCAGATCCTGGATTATTTGTTCCTGTTTTGAAGGCGGCAGTACGGCAAGTAACTTTTCTTTAAGCATGAAAGGAGAGTCTCCTTTTTGTATAGATAGCAAGCCTTCCACAATCATGCCTTTCAGTATTACTTCTTGTTGACTTTTAACTTTCAATTTTTTGGCAAATGGGTTCCATAAAACGTAACCAGTAAAGATACCAAGGATAGTTGCTATAAATGCAGCAGCAATCGCTTCAGCCATTTTATCTGTGTCGTCTATATGTGACATGGCGGCTATCAAGCCAAATACAGCTCCCAACACACCTAAAGTTGGCGCATACATTCCTGCTGAGGAAAAGATGCTGGCATTTTGTTCATGTCGCTTTTCCATTGCCTCAATTTCAGTTTCAAGAATCTCTGAAATAACATCGTCTCCCATCCCATCTACAACCATACGAACCCCCTTTTTTATAAAAGGGTCTTCAATATCTGCCACTTTACTCTCTAATGCCAAGAGCCCTTCTTTTCTGGCAATGCTTGAGAAATTCACCATTAATTCAATAATTTCTACTTCTGAAATATTCTTTTGTTTCATAAAAAGAACTTTAAACAAGGAACCAATGCTTTTCAAATTTTCTCCGGGAAATGAATTTAATATTGTAGCAACCGTACCAACAAATATTACAAAAAAAGCAGCAGGATTTAAAAAAACAGTAAAGCTAATATGTTTAAAAATCATTGCTCCAACTACTGCAATAATACCGACAAGGACACCCAAAAGCGTAGTAATTTCCATATATTCTCCTCTTATTCGACATATTTTGATGATTTTTTCATTTTGTTTTTTATCATACCACTTTTTGCAAATTGAAACAATTACTATTTACTTAAATTCTCTTATAATCGAAAATAAAAAAGAAAAACAAACCAATCGGTTCCCCTACCCCTGCTGCAAGCGATTAATATGGTTTAAAATTAAGAGAATATCGCTGTCATTCAGTTCTTTCAAGCCTTCTATGGCTTTGTGAATCAACTCCGGTTGTGAAGTCCTATCATCAAAAAATTCTGACGGAGTCAATTCAAAATATTCGCAAATAGAAAAAAGCTCTGTTAACGGAGGAAGCGATTTTCCAGAAGTAATATTATAAATATACCCTCTGCTATGTCCTAAATCATAGCTCAATTGATACTCTGATATACCTTTTTGCAGTCTAAGCTGTGTTATTCGATCTCTTACAAATTTTTCATATGCTGACACTATAATCACCTCCGTATATATCATAATTGAATATCTGAAGCAATTAGTCTACGCATATATGTTATTCCTCTTGCAATAATCCAATTATATATGTTATAATCAAATATAATATGTTTATGCAAACATTTTCTGAGTATTTAATCATATTTCATTGGACTACATCAAATTTTGCTTGTTTGCCGACACCTAAACTTTTAAAGAAAGGACTTCAATACTAATGGAAAATGAATTAAATCCTTACGACCCGATAAAAGTACTAATTTTATCGGACAGATTAATTGATAATGCCAAAGAGCTGGCTGATTTTCTTGACTCAGCCGGTATTCAAGTCATCGCTTTAGTATCAAATAAAGAACAGGCCTTAAAATACTGTAATCAAAAAATTGATTTCCTTATTATTGCCGGATATTTAAAAATGCAACAAGGCTACCAGGTAATTGCTGAATATAAGAAACGTAATATTTCCTTTATTGCCGTACATTGGGCTATTCTGGATTCTCTTATCACCTATTACTGTAAAATGTATGATATCCCTCTTCAGTTTGAACGCACTCTTCCTATTTCAGAATTCGTAGCTTTTCTCAAATATCATTATTCATTAGAGAAGTCTTCAAGAATCAAAGAAGAGAAAAAGAAAGGATATGATTATGCACGGGAACATAAAAAAAAGCATCAAAGAAAAATATTGGAGCTGATAAGGAAAACTATTCAGCTTCATATTATTCATTGATGCTAAATTATTCTAATGAGTCAGTGTGTGCACAGCATTAGAAACGAACGTTTGTTACGCTTTTGGGTCTATAATTAAAACTACTAATCTTTTATTCATCTCTAATTTCCCTTCTTTTAATTCACATACCCTTCATTTAAAACAATTCTATTTCCTCTGACTTCGGATTTTTCAGATCCGATATTGCAGTTGTACAAAAGCCAAAGGGTGTAAGCTTGGAGCCTGTATTTACTTTCAATCCGCCATTTCCGTCAGGCAGATACCCATAATATTTTGTCCCCTCGTATTTTGGATATCTTGGTTTTCCACATTCATGTGACTCATATAAGGCCACATTATTAGGAAGATATTTATTGGAGCCATCTGAAACAGTAACCGCTGCCATTTTAAACAAAATACTGCTCACTCTGAAGTCCGTATATTGCGTTTGACTATTCTTAGGATAATAGCTATAAAAAAATTTATTTTCCGAATAAATCTGTAATCCAATATCCGAATTAAAATTATTATAGATATTAAACGCTTCTTTTGTGAATTTAAATGTTAATGGAAAATAGGTTATATCCCTATACCTTAAAAGCGGATAGGTTTCTTTGCTGTTATCTATTAATTGGCCATTGATAGTGACAGGAGTTTCTATGATATATGCAGTCACCCTGGAGGAATTTTTCTTATTATTTTTTCCTTGTGTAATAGTTGGAATAGCATCACTCTTTCTAATCGAAACTTTTAAACCTTCTTCTTTTGTCCAGCCGCTTTCTAAACCTATTAAATTGCAAAAATCATATGTCATGGGCATATAAGTAATATCCTTATATACAAGTAAAGGGAATTCTGCAATTGTACTGTCTACTACAGTGCCGTTTATCTGCACTGTAAATATAGGCAGTTTTGCAGTTACGGTTCTCTCTGCACCATAACTCATCACAGGTGTAACCTGTAAAATCACTAATATTACGGTTAATAAAATCCCAATCCTATTTTTCTTCATCTCACTTACCTCCTTCTAAATAAATTTTTAAGCGAGAAATTCTCTTTTATTATACAGGCTTCATCAAAAGATTTCTATATCATTGCTAATAATATAAAATACACAGCCAATGTCCTTATCCCATACATTTGTCTAGTCACACTTCACGGTTAATCATCCAGTAAGGCTTTCAGCCGTAAATAAAACCATCCACAGATTTTAAGCTATGGATGGTTTTATTTAAAATTATTTA
>DKLE01000038.1 GCA_002455605.1 Firmicutes bacterium UBA6648 | reverse complement strand
CCCAGCGTCCTCACTCCAAAACCCTTAATGTCATTCACCTGCTAGTGAACACCAAATCCGGCGCCGATAAAATTGATTACAATTAATATCACCCCTCCGCAAATACTGTTTACCACTATCTTTAAAATAATTTTTCCAGAAAAAGCAAAGAATTTTGCTAAAAGAAATATAATCAGCAGTCCGGCTGCATAAGCTAGAAATATAAAAACTTCCATTCCTGTGTCCATATTTTTCTCACATCCTTTGTGTAATGTTTTGTATAGAATATGTCATACGGGAACAAAATAGAATTAATTAGTAAATTAGTGAAAGGAAAAATACATAATGATTCAATTCAACCAACTGGCTGACAATGCCGAAAAACTTTACAAAAAAGTTATGGGAATACCTGCTCCCAAGGATGAAAATCAAATGATCATTTCAGACTTAAAGCATATACACGATAGAATTACCCGCTCTGAAGCAATCTTTAATGAGTTGACAGACAGTGATTTAATTGATTATGCAACCTATGATCTCCTTGCTGAGAAAGCCCGCTATGCTTACCTGATAAAAGAAGCAAAAAAAAGAAACCTGCACTTTTAATTACAAGTTTCTTCGTCCTTCCATGGCCTTTGACAGGGTTACCTCGTCAGCATATTCTAAATCTCCGCCTACGGGTATGCCGTGAGCTATTCTGGACACGGTTATACCTGAAGGCTTTATTAATCTGGCAATATACATTGCCGTAGCCTCTCCTTCTATATTGGGATTTGTGGCCAATATAACTTCATTCACATCATTCTCCTGAAGGCGTACAATAAGTGACTTGAGATTGATTTCCTCCGGCCCGATACCTTCTAAAGGAGATATGGCACCGTGAAGCACATGGTAAAGGCCTTTAAATTCCCGGATCCTCTCCATAGCCGCTACTTCCTTAGGGCTTTCAACAACACAAATTACACTCTGATCCCTGGTTGAATCAGAACAAATAGAACAGGGATCGGTATCGGTTAAATTTCCGCAAACCGAACAATATTTCATATTGGTCTTTGCATCAATAATTGCCTGAGCGATAGCCAGTGCTTCTTTATCCTCCATAGAAAGAATATTAAAAGCAAGCCTTTGTGCAGTTTTATTGCCGATTCCCTGCAGCTTGGATAATTCATTAATCAATTTGTTTAATGGTTTTGCATAATATTTCATTTGATTTGAGCCCAATCTTTTATTTTACATCAAACCCGGGATATTTAGTCCTCCGGTAATTTTACTCATTTCATTTTCAGAGATTTCTTCCATCTGTCTCAACGCCTCATTTACGGCAACCATAATTAAATCCTGAAGCATTTCTACATCATCGGGATCCACAACCTCCGGCTTCAATTGAATGTTCGCTACTTGCTTGGCACCGTTTACCGTAACCGTTACAGCTCCGCCGCCTGCTGTAGCCGTGGTCTCCATCTTTTCTATTTCCGCCTGTGCTTCTTCCATCTTTCTCTGCATTGCCTGAACCTGCTGAAGCTGTTTCTGCATGTTACCTCCCATGCCGCCGCCTCCCATACTAGGCTTTTTTCCTGCTCTCATACCTTTTCCCATTGTATTCTCCTCCTATACTAATTCAATATCAATACCTAATGCATTTTCAGCATTTTTCTTTATACTCTCAATGTCCGGCATGTCAGAGCCTCCGCACTTATCACCTTTTACCCGGCAAATAAGATCTCTTCGCACCCCGGTAGACTCCTCCATGATATCTTCCAGCACCTTCTTTTTCTTTTCCACATAATTGACGATTGCCGAACTGGAAGCTGCAACAACAAATTGTTTATCGCCGATATCCGTCAATTCTGTGCCTGTTCGAATCAAATTAAAGCTTGCGCTGGAGGCTTCTCCTTTTTCAAAGATCGAATGCCATAAGGCATCTTTGTCGATTGCAGCCGCATCGAAGACACTTTCAGCAGCTGCTTCCGGTCTGCCTTCCTTTAATGCCTTATTCTTAATTTCTTTGATCCCAGGAACTGAAATTCCTTCTTTTGTCCCCAGAGCCTGCTGAGCCGGCGGCTGAGACTGTACATATGTGGTTTTTTGCAGCATGCCGGTTGCCATTTTCACGATACATAATTCCAATAAAACTCTAGGCTGAGTAGACCACTTGGCATCAGCCATGGTCTTGGACAGCTCAATAATTCCATTATTGATTTCCATTATATCCAGCCTCTGGCTTTGCCCGCAGATTCTTTCTATATTTTCACAAGACATATTCAGCATGTCTTCCGCATTGTTTACAAATTTAGTGATTAAAAGATTTCTATAATGAGTTACCCAATCCTTCATGAACTGCCTAACATCTTTTCCGTCAGCCAGTACTCTGTCCAGCAGCAATAGTCCTTCTGCTACATTATGCCTTGCCACTGCATCTGTAATCTCTAAAAAGGTATCTTCTCCTGCTGTTCCCAAAATTTCCAGCACATCATCTCTGGAAATATCCTTAGAGCCTGCTGACAAGCACTGATCCAATATGCTCAATCCATCCCGCACAGAACCGTCCGCATTGGCTGCTACAAGGGCCAAAGCTCCGTCATCAATATTAATCCCCATGGTCTGGCAAATACTCTTCATGCCGGATTTTAAAACGGTCTCCGGGACACGCCTGAAATCCAGCCTCAGACATCTGGAGAGAATAGTAGCCGGCAGCTTCTGCGGCTCTGTGGTAGCTAATATGAACATCACACTTTCCGGCGGCTCTTCTAATGTTTTCAGCAACGCATTAAAGGCTCCTGTGGAAAGCATATGCACTTCATCTATGATATAAACCTTCTTACGGCCCACTGCCGGGGGATATTTGACACTTTCTTTCAATTCACGAATATTATCCACACCGTTGTTTGAAGCAGCATCGATTTCAATGACATCCATAAAAGTACCGTCTTTTATGGCTTTACAATTATTACATACGCCGCAGGGTCTGATATTCTCAGAGGTGCAGTTAACCCCCTTGGCCAAAAGTCTCGCCGTGGTGGTTTTTCCTGTTCCTCTGGTTCCGCAGAATAAATACGCATGGCCTGTAGCGTCACTTGCAATTTGATTTTTCAATATCTTAACAATATGCTCTTGTCCTAAGACGGTATCAAAGGTTTCCGGGCGATACGCTCTATATAATGCTGTATACATACTTTTTTCCCTTCTTCCATACATTATCCATGAAGCATTTCATTTCAACTGAAGATGTAAATAAAAAATTGCCCTTTAAAAGCTCCGCCGACTTTGGAGAAGGCTTGTCTGCGGCACATAAGAGCTTCCACTTATTGCTGCTTCCTTCCGGACCTGACAAGGTTCGCAGAGTCTTATTGCGCAGGACCCTCACCTAGCCAAGCGGAGCTTTTAAAAGGCAATTCATACCTAACTAGTATACAAGTTTAAGCAGATAAAGTCAACTAAAAATTTATAAAGCCAAGAGTCTTTCTGCTCTCGGCTTATGTAACATTAAAATATGTAATTAGATAGATAGATTAAAATAGCTGCCGGATGCTTTGGCGGAGCCAACTGTTGATGTACTGGCACCCAGAATCTTTAAGTTTTCTTTTAGCTTGTTCGTTACATTCTCTTCTATATCTGAACTAAGCTTCGTCACTTTATCTGCAAAAGAATTTTCTCCGTTAAATACTTTTTTTAAGTTATCCAGAGAAGCTTCATTCATTTCATTTTTATTCATAGTCAGGCTTCCGTCAGTGAGAACCATAATTCCTACTTTTTTAAGTGCTTCCGCATTTTCTTCTGCATATTCCTTAAGCTTAGCGATGAATTTCTTATTTTCAGAGCCTCCAAGCTTTGTTATACTGGAAAGCATATTATTATAGCTGTTCACAAAATCTGTTGCCTCACTCACAACTGATTTGGTACTTCCCGCTTTCTCTGCTTTGGCAAATAAAGAGGTATCACCTGTGGCTGTGAGCTTTCCTCCGGATTCCTGTATATCCTGGGCACTGTCCTGAGCAATTTTGCTGTAAGTCTTCAGCTGGGTAGTCAAAACTAAATTGCTGGAGCCTGTTTTGCCTGTACTTTCCGCAGCCGCAGATTTGGCTGCACTGCCGGTTCTGGACAAAGACACGCTTTTCATATGGCTGACTACGCCTCTTCCTCCGGAAAAGTTTTTTATACTTCTGTAATTTGTTCCCGATGTATAACTCATTGTTTCCCCCTTGAATTGAATTAAAATCATTTTACCCGATTTCCTAAATTGACCGTATGTTTATTATATCGACATAATTATCCAATAACTTTATACAATTCATCACTTTTAGGCGGAAATATTTCAATTAAATTTTCCCCGGTATTCTCCCTGGACATGATGCCGAACTCTTTTTCCTTTATTTGACCGATACAGCTTATTTCTACATGTGCCTTATCCATCTCTTCTTTCAGGTAAGCTTTATTCTCCGGATGCACAATAATAAGCATGCAGCCGCTGGAAATCAGTCTCAAATAATCAATATCAAAAATATTACAGATTTTCTTTGTAACCGCCTTCACCGGAATTTTATCAATCCAGAGTTCACAGCCGGTACCCGAAATCTGGCACATTTCCCAGACAGCTCCCAGTACTCCGCCTTCTGTGATATCATGCATTCCTGCAGTACCCGCTTTTCCTGCCACAATACCGTCCCTTACAACACTCACTTGGCTCAGCATTTGTTTTGCCTCTTTCAGCTCCTCCGCCGTACAGCAGTCCTTAAGCTGCTCTTCAAAATCAGAAGCGATTATACCTGTGCCTTCAATCCCCGCCGCCTTGGTCATCATAATATAGTCTCCCGGCCTCATTTCTTTAGCCTGCTGAGATCTTCCCTTTTCTGCCCGTCCTATAGCGGTAGACACAATAACCGGCGTATTTACCGCTGAAGTAATTTCCGTATGCCCGCCTATAATCTCTACTCCCAGCTCCGCTGCTGTCTGGCCAGCCTGTTCCATCATCAGGCTGATATCTTCCTCTGTAGTTCCTAAAGGCAGCATTACAGCAAGCATTATCCCCAAAGGCTGAACCCCGTTTGAAGCAATATCGTTACAAGTAATATGCACAGCTAATCTGCCGATTTCATTTACCGCGGCTGTAATGGGATCCGTAGACATAACGCATTCATAATCGCCAAAATCCACTACTGCACAATCTTCTCCGATTCCGGGCCTGGCCAAAACGTGAGGACTTTTATAGGTTATTTTTTCAAAGACTATTTTTTTTAATAAATCACTGTCTAATTTTCCGGCTTTAAGCATCCATTTTCACCTCATATTTTTCTAAAAATTCATCTTCCGTTATTATTTCAACTCCCAGCTCTTTTGCCTTTTTATTTTTTGATGAACCGGACAGGGCGTCATTATTGATTAAAAAATTTGTTTTAGAGGTTACGGAACCCGTTACCTTCCCTCCCCAGCTTTCTATTAAATTCTTTAAGGCCTCTCGATTTTCAAAATGTTCCAAAGAACCGGTAATAACAAACGCAAGTCCTTGGAGGATTTGCTCTTCCGATTCCTGAATATCTATTTCTTCAAAAGTTATTTCTAACAATAAATCTTTAACCGTTTTTTGATTCTGCTCTTCTGCAAAAAAATTAACATAAGCCTGAGCCATAATGTTTCCGACCCCGTCTATCTCCGTCAGTTCATCTATTGATAAATGCTGAATTTTATCCCAGCTGTAACCGCAGCTTTTACAAATATTTTTAGCATTTGCCACTCCGATATTGGGAATACCTAAGCTGTACAGCAGTCTCACCGGCGTCGTATGGCTTGCTTTTTTCACCGAAGCTACTAGATTATTAAAGGATTTTTCTCCAAACCCTTCCATTTCAACAATTTCATTCTTAAATCTTTCTATATGAAACAAGTCAGCCAGTTCTTTTATTAAACTTTTGGCAATGAGTTTTTCAATGGTAGCCTCAGACAATCCCTCTATGTTCATCGCGTCTCGGCTTACGAAATGTGTAAAAGCTTTAATCTGCTTGGCCAAGCAGGAAGGATTCATACAAAAAAGCACTTCAACGCCATTATCATTTTTCAGTTCAGTCTTCCCGCCGCATACAGGACATTTGTGAGGAATGGTTTCCACTCCGCTGCGAGTTAAGTTTTCAGCTATCTGCGGAATAATCATATTAGCTTTATATACTTTGATCGTATCCCCAATGCCAAGCTCCATCTGACGCATGATGCTGATATTGTGTACGCTTGCACGGCTGACAGTGGTTCCTTCCAGTTCTACCGGTTCAAATACAGCAATGGGATTGATTAATCCCGTTCTGGAAGCACTCCACTCGATTCGCTGTAAGGTGGTCTCCTTTAGCTCATCACGCCATTTAAAAGCGATAGCATTCCTAGGAAACTTTGCGGTATTCCCCAATTTTTCGCCATATTGTATATCGTCTATTAGCAATACAAGACCATCCGAAGGAAAATCATTGTTTTTGATATGGGAAGCGAACCATTCTACATCCTGTTGAATAGACTCTGCTGTTGTAATTTTATATTCCACTACGTCAAAGCCCTGTGATTTCAGCCAGTCAAGCTGTTCCTTCCTGGAATTGGTTTCGGGTGCTGCCTCTGCCGGACTGGCAGAGCTGTTATCTCCTAACCCTTCCGCCTGTACCAGAGAAAAGGCGAAAAATTGTACATTCCTCTCCTTTGTTATTTGATTGTTCAGTTGTCTGACACTGCCACTGCACAAATTCCTAGGGTTTTTATACTTGGCTTCTGCCTCACTTATCTGAGCATTAATTTTCTCAAATTCAGAATAGGTAATGATTGCTTCTCCCCTGAGAACAACTTTTCCCTTAAACGGAATGCTGACAGGCATATTCGCAAATACTTTTGCATTATTGGTTATTACTTCACCAATCTCCCCGCTGCCTCTGGTGACCGCTTTCACCAGCTTCCCGTCTTGATAAGTCAGTACAATGGTAAGACCGTCCAGCTTCCAGGAAAGTACGCCTTTTTTATCTCCGAGAAAGGCACTTAACGTATCCACATCCTTGGTTTTATCCAGGGACAGCATTTTAGAGGCATGAGCTTCCTTTGGCAGATCACTCAGCACCTCATAGCCTACGTTTACCGTAGGACTGTTAGCCAAAGTAATTCCTGTTTCCTTTTCTAAAGCCAACAGTTCATCATACAGCTTGTCGTACTCTATGTTCGGCATGATCTCTCTGCTCTCTTGATAATAAGCTTTTCCTGCTTCATTTAAAACAGAAATCTTGGCTTTCATTTCTTCTATTTTTTTATCCGCAGTATTTTCCATCTGTTTTCCCCTTAACCTTATATTTTCTTGATCGGCGCAATATCTTTAGCAAGCTTTTTTAACCCTGCCGAATCGAACATTACACTGATAGTCTTTCCATCCACGGATACAACCATACCTTCTCCAAATTTTGCATGGCTTACTCGTTCTCCGGATTCAAAATCCACATTATTTTTAGAAGAAGCACTTAACTTTGAATCTCTCTTCGATGCAGCCAATGGATCAAACGGCATGCTTGGATTGGCTTTTGCAAAACCATCATTACCGCCTGCTGCCGCTACCCCCGGACGGCTTCCCGCTTGGCCCCAGCTGCTTCCCACTAGATCGGAAGAGCG
>DKLE01000286.1 GCA_002455605.1 Firmicutes bacterium UBA6648 | reverse complement strand
CACTATCCATCCTCTTTATTTGAATTTAATATTCTTTCTAAATTATACAAAAAAGGCGGCTGTATTTCCAGCCGCCTTTTATAAATTTATGTAGTTTTCTATCTTTCAACGATAAGAGCAGTTCCCTGACCGCCGCCTATGCAAAGTGTTGCAAGACCAGTCTTAGCATCTCTTCTCATCATTTCATAGATAAGAGAAATCAGGATTCTTGTACCGGAAGCTCCGATTGGGTGTCCAATAGCAATAGCTCCGCCGTTTACATTTACGATTTCAGGATTCAGACCAAGATCGTTTCTTACAGCCACAGACTGAGAAGCGAAAGCTTCATTAGCTTCAATCAATTCCAGATCTTCCACCTTCATGCCAGCCTTTTCCAAAGCCTTTCTAGTTGAAGGAACCGGTCCAATACCCATGATTGTCGGATCCACACCAGCAGAAGCGTAAGATTTGATTGTGCAAAGAGGCTTAAGTCCTAATTCATCTGCCTTTTCCTTTGACATAACTACTACTGCAGCACCTGCATCATTGATACCGGAAGCATTAGCAGCTGTAACTACGCCGTCCTTTTTGAAAGCTGGCTTTAATTTACCAATACCTTCAGCAGTTGTTCCAAATTTAGGGAATTCATCTGTATCGAAAATCTTCGGATCGCCCTTTCTCTGAGGAATTTCTACAGGAACGATTTCGTCTTTAAATTTACCTGCCTTGATAGCAGCCTCAGCTTTCTGCTGGGAAGCAGCAGCAAACTGATCTAATTCTTCTCTTGTAAGATTCCACTGTTCTGCAATGTTTTCAGCAGTTATACCCATATGGTAGTCATGGAATGCATCCCAAAGACCATCGTTTACCATCATATCAACCATCTTAGTGTTGTTCATTCTGGCTCCAAATCTTGCTGCAGGCATTGCATAAGAAGTAGCTGACATGTTTTCAGCTCCTCCTGCAACTACGATATCTGCATCACCAGCTTTGATCATCTGTGCTGCTAAAGAAACTGCTCTAAGACCTGAGCCGCAAACCTTGTTTAATGTCATTGCAGGAACTTCAACAGGAATTCCAGCCTCAATAGCCATCTGTCTTGTTATATTCTGGCCTAAACCACCCTGCAGTACACAGCCCATAACTACTTCATCAATCTGTTCTGGTTTGATTCCAGCTCTCTCAATTGCACCTTTAATCGCGATTGCACCTAAAGTTGATGTCTTAACATCCTTTAGGGAACCGCCAAAATTACCTATTGGTGTTCTAGCTGCACTTACAATTACTACTTCTCTCATGTTTTTGTCCTCCTTAAAACCACTTGCAAATATAAAATGTGTTATAAATAAGTTATGAATTTAATTTTATAAGTGTCTTCTTAAAAATTAAAATAACATAATCACATAAGATCATTTATGGACAAGCCTAACTTTCGTCATATTGCCCTCATTATACTATATATCATATCACACTTTTTACCGATTGCAATATCTCTGCGAGACAAATTATTCCGTCTTTGTTATATATTTCACAATATATGTTCTATTTTATTCTCTTTTTAAAATAATGTCAATATAAATTTAACAACAAATTGTTACTTAATTAACAAATTTTTATACAAAAACCTGATGAAAAATTCAAATTCATCAGGTTTATAAAATATATTTCCATATTAATTTTCTTTTTTAAAATTAACGATATATTTCTCCACTAATTCAATAGGCTTATAAGAAAGCTTGGCTTTTCTTAAGTTTGTGATCCCCATGTCTTCTTCGCGATTTACATATAAGATCGAATCATCCAGATGCTTACAAAATTCATTATTTATAGCGGGATATAATCCTCTAATGCTGCTGTTTGCTTTTTCCACATGTACCGTTACTGTTTTTTCTCCCAATCTGCCGCCGATACTGAAGGCCTCTACCTTTCCATCAATTACAATAGCACCTGCTATATAATTGAGCTTATCCAAATTAAGCACCACATCACGCATAGCATCTGTCTCCATAAGCAGCCATTTCATTTCATGGGGTGCTATGACTTTACGTGCATTAAATTCCTTTAAAAATACCATTACTGTATCTAGCATATTGGGTGTCAGTTCTACATACTGATATTCATAATTATTTAAAAAATAATTCAAGTGGTTTTTCTTGGCATGATAACTTCTGCCTTTCAAATCAATTAAATCCTGCTTTAAATATAAATAATCGTAATTAGGCCTGTCCGATATAAATTCAACTTCACCCGGGCAAGCATCTTCTATGATCTTCTGCATATGTACGGGCAGCAATCGAATGGTAAAACCCGATTCCTTTTCTTTGAATTTTCGTCTTGCCTCATGTAAGGTTTTTCTAAGACTTTCCGGCTCATAGGAACCGGTTTTAGTTAATGGGGGAAATAAAAAATATTCATGTTTGTCGATTTCTAAATGACTTAAGCCTGCAATCAGAAGGTAATCACCTATAATCTCCCACGAAAATTCGTTCTGTTCTCTCCACATATATAAGGATGAAAAAGACAGTCCGGATGTTCGGTATTCATATGCTGATAAATATTGATTTAGAATCTCCCTGCTCTCTATAGTTATTTCGTTTTTAAATATACTCATTTATTGCTCATTCCTTTTTTCATTCAATGCCCCAGCTTTTTATTTCATCAACTAATTCATAATTGGTAAAATCATAATGCAACGGAGTAATTGAAGCATATCCGTCCTGTACGGCAATAACA
The DNA here is from genome assembly GCA_002455605.1 of Firmicutes bacterium UBA6648. Lineage (GTDB taxonomy): Bacteria > Bacillota > Clostridia > Peptostreptococcales > Anaerovoracaceae > Aminipila. Next base: position 1,393 of record DKLE01000286.1, on the reverse strand, counting down.
TCATAATGCTCTGGTAAATCATTATATACCACAGGCTTGCCGCTGTACCAGTATTGAGATACACCTCCATCCTCTGCGGATCTGTTCTGAAACCACCCATCATATTCTCTGGGTCCTAAAGTTGTGATCTTTACTCCTTTAAGTTCTTCCCCGGACACGTCAGGTAAGTTTATATTCAATACGGTTTTTCCGTCTAGCCTGCCCGCCGATTTTTCACAAGTCTGGGCTGCCAGCTCTGCTGCTGGTTGAAAGTGTTTAGGATGATGACCGTTGACGGAAACTGCAACGGAAGGAATTCCGCAAATGCACCCTTCAATAGCCGCAGATACCGTTCCGGAATAATGAGTATCTGTACCTAAATTACTTCCATGGTTAATACCCGAAAAAACCATATCTATTTTTATACCCTTTTCCTGCAAAAGTAAAACACCCAATTTTACACAATCTGCCGGAGTCCCATTTATCTCAAAAGCCAGCAAAGCATTTTCAAACGGAATTTCTTTTGCTTCCAGCCCTTCTCTTACCGTAATACTATGCCCTGCGGCACTTCTTTCCACATGAGGCGCACATACATAAACGTCCGCGACTCTGGACAGAGCCTTCACCAGTTCAAAGATTCCTCTGGCTTTTATTCCGTCATCGTTAGCAACTAAAATATTCATTTATATTATTCTACTCCTTTTAAATACTATTAATATAAATATTCTATCACTAACTGTCAAACTTATCTATGTAAAAAACCGGATAACTAAATCTATCCGGTTTTTAGGGTTATATATTATTTTTAAATATATGCTAATATAAATTAGCAAAGATTTCTCTTATTTCCTCATCGGTTAAGAATACATAGTTATTTGCCAGCAGTCTCTGCTGGTTTTCAACAGTAAGCTTGGTGAATTCATCTATCTGCGCTTCTGTCATGCCATATTCTTTTAGTGGTTTTTTTGCAATCAACTGACCTAAAAATCTGTCCAATTCCTGGTAGACATTCTGAACATCACAGCCCAATATGTCCGCAAAGATTTGATTTGCCTGTGCAATCTTTCCCTCCGGTGCTTTTCTCATATACATTTTAAAGACTTCGGTAAAGAATTGATAATTAGCCTCTCCATGAGGGACATGGAATGCTCCTCCGATGGAGTAGGACAAGGCATGCACTGCGGCACAGCCTGCATTGCCAAAAGCAATTCCTGCGTAATTGGAAGCCAGAAGAAAATCTTTCAAATAAGGAGTTCTCGCCTCTTTATTATTACCGCCTTCAATAATTTTTTTATAGCCTTCCATAATCATCTCTATAGCTTTCAATGAATACATCTCAGTAAAAGGGGAAGCCTTTGGAGATAAGTAGGATTCAATCGCGTGAATAAGAGCGTCTACGGAACTGGTAGCAAAC
>DKLE01000112.1 GCA_002455605.1 Firmicutes bacterium UBA6648 | reverse complement strand
CAGCTATTGTTTTTTTGTTGGCATGAGATTTGCTTAATATTAAGTCGCATGGAAGTGTCCGCTAGAGGACCTTCCCAAGTCACAATTATTTTATTAATAATTAGAGTTATTCTAATATTTATTGAAAGTGAAAAGGAGAGTATGTTATGGAAAATGTAAAAGTAATTATCTGGGGTCTTGGCGCAATGGGCGGCGGTATGGCTGACATGCTATTGAAGAAAAAGGGTGTTGACATCGTCGGCGTTGTTGGAAGAGGAGCAAAAATCGGAAAATCAATGTATGAATTTATCAGCACTGAAAGAGGAGACCGTCCGGATGTTCTTATCGGCGCACCAGAAGATGTAATCAAAAAAGGTGCTGCTGACGTAGTTCTTTGCTGTACAGACTCATTTACAAAGGTTGCATTTGACAGACTGAAATTTTGTCTTGAACAGGGTATCAATGTTGTTTCCTCAGCAGAAGAAATGGCATATCCGATGGCTCAGTCACCAGAATTAGCTAAGCAGTTAGACGAAATTGCAAAGGCTAACGGAGTATCAATCGTAGGTACTGGTATCAACCCTGGTCTTATCATGGACTTGTTAGTAGTAACCATGACTGGATGCTGTGAAGAAGTTGAACACATCGTTTCAAGAAGAGTAAATAGCTTATCTCCTTTCGGACCTGTTGTAATGAAGGAACAGGGTATTGGTATCACTAAAGAAGAATTTGAAGAAGGCGTTAAGACTGGTCACTTATCAGGACACGTTGGTTTCCATGAATCAATCAGAATGATTGGTGATGCTATCGGATGGCCGGTTGAAAAGATTACAACTTCAATGGAACCAATCATGACAGACGTAGACAGAAAATCTCCTTATGGCTTCGCTGCTGCAGGGAATGTTGCCGGTGTTGCTATGAAGGGTTCAGGCTATGTTGATGGAGAATTAAGAATTGAAATGGATCATCCGCAGCAGATCGAGCCGGAACAGGTTGGCGTTCAGACAGGAGATTATGTAATTATAAAGGGTACTCCAAACATTAATATGGTTAATTCACCGGAAGTTCCAGGAGGAATCGGAACAATTGCTATGTGCGTAAACACCATTCCTCATATCATTAATGCAAGACCGGGTCTACATACAATGATCGATCTTCCAGTTCCAAGAGTTATCATGGGCGATATGAGAGATTTAATTTGCCCGGATGCTAAACTTGTAAAATAATAACTGAGAATTTAAGACTATAAGCTTAAGTTGAGTTTATATAAGTCAAGAAATAAATAGTCTTTAAATGAATAATTGAATTGAAATTGAAAAAATTTGAAAAAATAGAACATGTAAAGGGCACTCTTGGGATCGGCAGGAGTGTCCTATACAATCTAAAAAAGGAGAATCAAAATGGTTAAAAAAGGCGAATGGGTTAGGATCCACTCCACTGTACTTGAATCATCGGAAAGAACTGCAAAGATTCCGGAGGATACAAAGGCATGCAATTTAGAAATGTGGACAAAAGGATTTTTACAGGAAGATGCCGAAATCGGCGATGTAGTTACAGTAAAAACTGCAGCTAACCGTTTGGAAAAGGGTACGCTTATTGAAGTAAACCCATATTGGACACATAGCTATGGCAAATTTATTCCTGAATTGGTTCACATTGATAGACAGTTAAGAGAAATCATGTTCGGAGGTGACAAATAATGACATTAGCAAAAGATTATAATTCCGTTATGGGAAGATCCAATGATATCATGAAAAAAGCTCTTGGCTTGGACTATAAAGACTTTGAATCCGGCTCCATTGCATTTGATTATGAAACTTTAATGAAATCAACAGGATATACATTAGACGAGGTAACAAGAATCCAGAGCAGAACAGGTGTAGGAAATACCCCCTTGCTAGAATTGAAAAATTTATCTGCCCTCTCAAGAAAATATGCAAAACCAGGATATGGTGCAAGAATTTTTGCTAAAGACGAAGCATCCAATCCATCCGGAAGTTTTAAAGCCAGAAGAGCAGCTTGCGCTGTGGCTCATGCCAAGAAATTAGGATACAAAGGTGTTATTGCCGCTACATCCGGTAACTATGGTTCGGCTGTTGCATCTCAGGCAGCAATGCAGGGATTAGAGTGCATTATTGTTCAGGAATGCTACGATTCTAAGGGAATAGGACAGCCTGAAATTGTAGAGAAGGCGAGAAAATGCGAAGCTTTTGGCGCAGAAGTTGTTCAGCTTACCGTTGGACCTGAATTATTCTATTCTTTCTTATCAATTTTGGAAGACACAGGATACTTCAATGCTTCTTTATATTCACCGTTTGGTATTGCCGGTGTAGAAACATTAGGCTATGAAATTGCTATGCAGTGTCGTGAACTCTATGGAAAAGATCCTGACATGGTTGTTTGTACAAATGCCGGAGGCGGAATGGTGACAGGAACGGCTCGTGGTCTTATGAAGGCTGGGGCTAAGGAAACAAAGATTGTAGCCGCATCAATTGATCTTACAGGGCTGCATATGGCTTCAGACAAACAGTTTAACCTGAAGTCATGCACAACTGGCCATACTGGATTTGGTGTTCCATATGCTACTGATCCGGATCATTCAGACGTTCCTAGAAGTGCTGCAAGACCTCTTCGTTACATGGATCGTTACGTAACAGTAACACAGGGCGAAGTAATGTATATGACAGAAGCTCTTGCAAATTTAGAAGGTGTTGAAAGAGGACCGGCGGGAAATACTGCTTTAGCGGCAGCATTTTCATTAGCTCAGGAACTTCCTGAAGATGCAATTCTTGTTATCAGTGAAACGGAATACACTGGAGCAGGGAAACATGTTCAGCCGCAGTTATCATTCGCAAGAGATAACGGTATTGATATTCGCTTTGGTGACCCAGCGGAAGATAAACCAGGCGTAAACATTATATTACCAAAGGATCCAAGCTTCATTAAGTGCAAAGAGGCTGATATTGATCGCTTTAGAGCTTCTTTAATTAAGAAAGCCTGCAAAGCACACAATGTGGAAGAGCCAACAGAAGCAGACCTGGAATTCCTTGCAGTAGAAACGAAGAGCAACGTTGAATTTGTTAAAAACGTTATTGCTAATCTATAGTATATAAAGGAGATTCAAGAATGAAATCAGGAATGAGAAGAGAAGATGACTTTCAGGAAAGACGTAAGCACATTGCGAATCTTTCTGATGAAGAACTTTATACAAGATTTTGGGAACTGACAGAACAAGTAGTTAACCCACTATTAGAGCTGGGCAGAAAAAATACTTCACCATCCGTTGAACGATCGGTTTTGCTTAGAATGGGCATTTCTTCCTTAGAGACAAAGCCTATTGTGGAAGGCTGCATGGACAGAGGCCTGATGGGTAAAGGAGCAGGCCATGTCGTATATAAGTTAGCAAAAGCAAAGAATATCTCAATTAGAGAAGCAGGTACGTTACTGGCTTCCGGTAAAGCTTGGGATGAAGCAGTAGCTTTGTTTAAATAAGGAGGGATGAAAAGATGAAAGAATTAAAGCATAATGAAAAATTAGATATTGAAAACATCTTGAAGGACCTCGATAAATATGAACCGAGAAGAAAAGGATGGGTTTGGAGAAAGCCTGCTCCTGGAATTAAGATGGGACCTTTTGAATATAGAGATGCTTCTGAGCCTTTGACTAATGGGGTTCCTCTTCCACCGGCTAAATATTTTGAGAATATTGATCCCCAGCCTACACCAACCATTACTACGGAGATCGCCTCCGGAAGATTTGAGGATGACATTCGAAGAATGAGAATGGCAGCATGGCATGGTGCCGATCATATCATGGTTATCCGAACGGCCGGGCAGTCTCATATGGATGGGTTGATTGAAGGTACTCCACAGGGGATCGGCGGTGTTCCTATTTCCAGAAAACAGGTAAGAGCACAGAGAAAGGCATTGGATCTTATTGAGGATGAGGTTGGCAGACCAATCAACTACCATTCCTATGTATCAGGTGTAGCAGGACCGGACGTAGCCGTTATGTTTGCGGAAGAAGGTATCAATGGTGCCCATCAGGATCCGCAGTATAACGTTCTTTACAGAAATATCAACTGCGTGCGATCCTTCGTAGACGCTTGTGAATCCAAGAGAATTTTAGCTTGGGCCGATATTGCACAGATAGACGGGGCACACAATGCCAACGCTACAGCAAGAGAAGCTTGGAAGGTTATGCCGGAACTTATTGTTCAGCATGCTATCAACTCCTTATTCTCAGAAAAAGTTGGAATTAAGCCGGAAAATATATGCTTATCAACTGTACCGCCTACAGCAACTCCTGCGCCATGCGTATTTATGGATTTACCTTATGCGGTAGCATTGAGAGAATTTTTGAATAAATACAAGATGAGAGCACAGATGAACACCAAGTATATTGATTCATCTGCAAGAGAAGCAACTGTAACTCACGTATTAAATATGCTGATCTCCAAATTGACCAGTGCAGACATCCAGTCAACTATTACGCCGGATGAAGGAAGAAACGTTCCTTGGCATATCTATAACATCGAAGCTTGTGATACGGCAAAACAGACATTAATCGGGTTAGACGGCCTGATGGATATGATAGAGCTGAAGAAAGACGGCCCGCTGAGAGAAAATGCAAGAGAGCTGAAAGAAAGAGCTTGCTTGTTTATGGAAGAAATCCTTGAGGTTGGCGGTTATTTCAATGCGGTACAGGAAGGCTTCTTTGTAGACTCCGCTATGTATCCGGGAAGAAACGGAGACGGTATTGCCAGAAAGATCGAAGGCGGTATCGGATATGGCTATATCTATGAGAGAGAAGAAGACTATATGGCTCCTGTAACTGCGCACTTCGGATATAATAATGTAGCACAGTATGGCGGAGATCCCGCAGACCCATCTGCATTAATCGGCGGCTGTACCTTTGAAGACAGAAGCAAGATTGTTTATATAGACGAATTGGATGAAGATAATGTAAACAACCGAATGGCGGAGAATGCCAAGTACAGAAACAGCACTATTGTAAAACCGGAGATGGAATGGTTGGCAGACGGTACAGTAATGCTTACTATGTGTATTCCGACAAACAAGAGAACGGCAGAAGTTGTCGCTGTTCAAATCGGTCAGAAGCTTGGCCTGGTAGAGCCGGAAGTTATTTCAAGAGAAGTTCTTCAGGAGGCAGAAGGAACAAGAATTGAGATGAAGGGTAAAGTGGACTTTGACGTGGATGTTTCAACACTTGTTATTCCACCGGAACCACATTATCTGACAGATGCAGAAATCCGAGAGGATATCCAAGATCATCCGCTAAAGGTAGTTTGCGGAACAGTAGGAGAAGACGAACACTCTGTAGGTCTTCGTGAGATCATTGACATTAAACACGGCGGTATCGAAAAGTGGGGAGTTGAAGTAGAATATCTGGGAACTTCAGTTCCTGTTGAAAAGCTGGTAGATGCAGCAGTAGAATTAAATGCTGAAGCTATATTGGCATCAACAATTATCTCTCACGATAATATTCACTATAAGAACATGAAGAGAATTCATGAACTGGCAGTGGAAAAAGGAATCCGAGATAAAGTTATCATCGTGGCCGGGGGTACTCAGGTTATTCCTGAAGAAGCGGTTAAGACCGGTATCGATGCAGGTTTCGGCAGAAACTCACACGGTATTGATGTTGCTTCATTCTTAATTGAAGAAAGACAGAAAAGAAGAAACAAATAGGCTTGTATTTTTTGCTGATTTAATGATATAACAATATACAGGGCGGGCTATTTCGGCCCGCCCTTATTTTAGATTTAGAGGGGAGAGCATAGGATCGTATGAAAGTTGATATTTTAGTAGCTGAAATTGGCTCAACCACAACAGTAGTAAATGCGTTTAAGGATGTAAATACGGAAAACCCTGTATTTTGGGCTCAGGGGCAGGCACCTACATCCGTTCTCGACGGTGATGTAAGGATAGGTCTGCAGGGTGCCATTGATGACCTATGTAAGAAAATGAATATCGAAAGCTTGGAATATGATGAAATGCTTGCAACTTCATCAGCAGCAGGTGGATTAAAAATGACAGTACACGGGTTGGTTTATGATATGACAGCAAAAGCGGCAAAAGAAGCAGCTTTAGGAGCAGGGGGCATTATCCATTATGTTACTGCCGGAAAGCTTCGCAGGACCGACCTTGCAAAGATAAAAGAAATAAAGCCTAATCTTATTTTAATTGCCGGAGGCGTAGATTTCGGCGAAAGAGACACGGCGATTGATAATGCGGAGATGATTCGTTCCATGGGAGTAAAGGTGCCGGTTATTTATGCCGGAAATTGTGAGAACCAAGAGGAAATGAAGCTGATCTTTGATGAAGAAAGCGGTATGAAGCTTTATAATGTTGAAAATGTATATCCGAAGATAGATGATTTAAATGTAGAACCCTGCAGAAGGGTTATTCAGGATGCTTTTGAGGAGCATATCACCCAGGCTCCGGGAATGGAGCATGTCAGAGATATGGTGAACGGACCGATCATACCAACACCAGGCGCAGTTATGGAATGTACAAAGCTGCTCTATGAGTGTGTAGGAAATGTTATCGTACTGGACGTCGGAGGAGCAACGACGGATCTCCATTCCGTAACGGAAGACTCGGATCAGATTGCAAGAATCCTGATCAGTCCGGAGCCTATGGCAAAACGAACGGTAGAGGGGGATTTAGGCGTTTATGTAAATAAGCTTAAAGTGATTGAATCTATCGGCGAGGATAAGCTTCGGGAAGAGCTTTTGGCAGCGGGTATCCAGCTGGATGAAGTATTAAAAAGCTATGTAGCTATCCCAAGATCACAAAATGAGATTAAATTTGTGGAAAGATTGACAAAAGAAGCGGTTATTAAGGCTGTTGAACGGCATGCCGGAAAGATCCGGTATATTTATGGACCTTCCGGAAGAAGTACAGTAGCCGAGGGGAAAGACTTAACGCAGGTCCAATATATTGTAGGAACAGGAGGCGCATTAACCAGACTGCCTCACCGGATAGAAATCATGAAGGAAATTGCCAAGCATAATGAGACTGGTCTGCTGCTTTTCCCTGGAGAACATGCAGAAATTTTAGTAGATAACGATTATATTATGGCATCTTTAGGCGTGTTATCAAAACGATATAAGGAGGCAGCGATAAAGCTTCTTCAGAAAAGTTTAAACTTTGAGTTTAAAGAAAAGAAATTGACTGCATCAGAAAA
>DKLE01000073.1:10849-15043 GCA_002455605.1 Firmicutes bacterium UBA6648 | reverse complement strand
AAATCTATAAAGGGAGCCTGGTTTTATCTTTTAACTCAGCAATCATGCACCATAAGCTGGTAAGCATGATCACAGAGGAAAACGGTGTACCAAAGGAAGCGACGGCAGTTAGGAACCTGGGGCCGTACATGTGCGTACCTTTTGGGAAAATACTGGACGGTAAGGCGGTTCCCAACACCGTAACAAAAACTCTTCATACGGAAAAAATATTCGATCCGGAAATAAAAAGCTTTAAAATTAAAGAGTACCCAAATTATACTACTTTGGAAAATCAGATAGGTACCATTCAATCTTTTAACAGGCCTGTGCTTTTAGTGGATGATTTGCTTCACAAAGGCCATCGGCTGAAGGAATTGGATCCCATTTTTAAAGACACCAGTGTGAAGGTGGAGAAAATTATTGTGGGGATCTTGTCAGGGAGAGGAAAAGATTTGATGGCTATCCAAGGAAGAAGTGTGGACAGTGCCTATTTTATTCCCAATTTAAAAACATGGTTTGTTGATGATGGGATGTATCCCTTTATCGGAGGAGACAGCGTGGAAAGAGAATGCTCACATAATGCTAATTTACTGCCGTCTATTAATCTGATACTTCCCTATGCTTTACCGGCATTTTTGGCAGGAGAAAATACAAAGGCTGTCTTTAATTTTTCTCTGACCTGCTTGGAAAATGCCAAGAGCATTTTACAGGTGTTGGAAGAAGAATTTCAAAAGTCCTTTGAGAAAAGCCTGACCCTAAACAGGCTGGGGGAAGTGATTATCTCACCAAGGTGCCCGGATAAGGGGTTTTGCGTCAGATATGATGAGAATTTAGCACCATCGCTGTATGTATCAAATGATATAGAAAAATTAATGAGACTGAAAAATATTATTTAGGATATAGGAGAAAATATAGGTGTATATTTTAACAGATTTAGATAATCGCACTAGCTTTAAAAATTTTCAGCCCTTTTTCTTAAGGGATAAAAGTAGGATTAATATTTTAGCCCTGGGAGATGTAGGCGGGACCCTACTAACCGGATTGAAGATGATGGGAGCAGATGTTGTGGAACACATCGGTATTTGTGATATGAATGCTGATACGGCTACCCGCTATGAGATGGAAATGAATCAGATTGCATTTCCCTTTGATGGGGTGAAGCTTCCGGAAGTGGAAATTATAACGGCAGAGGAGTTGTTTAATGGCGATGTTTTTGTATTTTGCGCATCCAAAGGGATTCCTGCGTTAGATGATAAGATGCAGGATGTCAGGATGGCCCAATTTGAAAACAATAAAAAGCTAGTGGAACAGTACGCGGCTTTGGCGGCAGACAAAAATTTTAAAGGACTGTTTGCTGTGGTTTCGGATCCGGTGGATCCTTTGTGCAAGGCGGCATACCTGGCAGGGAGAGGAAAGCTTTTGGCGGAGCAGATAAAGGGCTTTGGCTTGGGTGTTATGAACAGCCGGGCAATGTATCATGCCAAGAAAAACAATCGGTTTCAGCAATATCTCAAAGAAGGAAGAGCTTTCGGACCCCATGGACAGGATTTAGTTATTGCTGACAGCCTTTTAAAGTATGATGATAAGCTTTCTAGAGAATTGACTCAATTGACAGTAGAGTCCAATCTAAGAATCCGGGAGATAGGGTTTAAACCCTATATTGCACCTGCCATATCTTCGGGAGCCATTTCTATATTGCTGCTTCTCCGGGGGCAATGGCATTACAGCTCGAATTTCATAGGAAAAGATGAAGAAGGAGCGTATGTAGGAGCCTTAAACAGAATGACTGAGCAGGGGCTGGAATTTGAAAATATACCGATACCGGAAGCACTTTTCTTACGAATTAAAAATGCTTATGATAATTTAAAGGAAATTGTTTAAACAGATAAAAGCAAGCTGCTTTTCTTTTCGTTGAGGGGGCGATGATATTGTGTATCAATACTTATGACTTAGTGTTAATTAAGCCTTATTGCAGAGAAAAAATTAAGACAGGAAGACTGAAGGCTATTTTGTCTAAAAGCTTGGAACCGTATACTTTTGAGACGATCACCACGGTGGAAGAATTTGAAGAATATGATTTCACCAATAAAAGGATTATCTTTGCAGTATCCCTTGGGGAGTCAGGCATTAATCTGGAATGGTACAGCATTTTAAAAAAGATGAGAAGAAGCGGGTTGTGCTTTCAGGGGAGCATCGGCGGAATTATTGTAGATGGAAACAGTGAATTGTATACCAAGTCCTTTGCCAGAGAATTGGTGCTCAGTGCAAATATGGCAGGCTGCACTTTTGTGGGGAGGCCCTTGGTAGAAGGTACCAAATCTCTCCAGAATTTTAATATTGTAGCGAAAAATTTAGAAACGGATAACCTTGGTGCCTATATGGAATCGGGCCATGAATTAGTGGGAAGAGTCATGTCTTTTCAATATAGCCAGAAGGCTATTCCGAAAATCTTAATGCTGCATGCCGGCAATCAACGCTATTCCAACAGCTTAGATTTATGGGACCAGGTAAAAGGAAATTTGGAAGGCTGTGAAATACAGGAAATTTCCTTACGAAACGGCGCGGTAGTAGATTGTATTGGCTGTCCTTACAGTCAATGCTTGCATTTTGGAGAGAAGGGTACTTGCTTCTACGGAGGAATTATCTCGGAAAAGGTATATCCGGCTATATTAGAAGCGGATGCCCTGATGCTTGTCTGCCCCAATTATAATGACGCCGTCAGTGCAAATATTGCGGCCTTCATCAATCGGCTAACTGCCTTGTTCAGAACTCACCGATTTTATGACAAGGCATTATTCGGAATTATAGTTTCCGGTTACAGTGGAAGCGATATTGTAGCGCAGCAGCTGATAAGCTCTCTCAGCATGAATAAAACTTTTTATCTGCCCAGCCGATTTGTTATGATGGAGACGGCCAATAATCCGGGGACCATATTGGAAAACAAAGGAATTGATGAACGTATTGCGGAGTTTTCAAATAATATTTTAAAGGCTATCTGTAAAAATCAGAACAAGTAAAGCAAATGCTTGCAATAGTACCCGTAAATGGAGTATAATTTATTAGTTATGAGCAAAAATAATTTAAATTTGCGTTTTATAGGTTTAGAAATTGTGACATGAAAGGATGTGAAAACTGTGGAACTTGGACCGAGTCCGGAGCGGAGAACGCGGAAGAAAAGTGAATATAAGGTAAATCTGCAGTTTTTTGCATGCATTTTTCAATGGCAATAAAAGCTTAAAAATATATTTTATTTAGTCATGAATGAAGCCTGGATTTACCTTATAAATCTGAATAGAATAAGGAGGTAAATTGCAATGGATCAGGAAAAGACATTTAATGAGATTTTAACCGAAATTATAGAATTATTGCAGGAAAAAAAGTATGGAAGGGCAAGAGACAGGCTGCTGGAAAATAATGAAGTAGATATTGCCGAAATACTGGAAGACATTATGGGTGAGCTTGGGATAGAAAAGTCTGTAATCGTGTTTCGGACTCTACCCAAAGACGTATCCGTAGAAGTTTTTTCATATTTGCCCATTGAAGATCAGGTTGCCATCATAAATGCCATAACCGATAAGGAAATGCATTTTATTATGGATGAACTGGCTTTTGATGATATGATTGACGTATTGGAAGAGCTTCCGGCAAACGTCGTAGACAAAATACTTGAAAAAACACCAAGAGATGAGAGAAAACTCATCAATACTTTTTTAAATTATCCGGATACTTGTGCAGGAAGCTTGATGACACCGGATTATATAAGCTTGCAGAAAGATATGACAGTTACGCAGGCTTTAGCATATATCAAAAAAGAAGGGATGGACAGTGAAACGGTCTATACCTGCTATGTAAAGGATAAGGGCAGGACTCTGCTGGGAATTGTTTCTTTGAGAACCCTGGTAATCGCTGATGATGAACTTCGTATTTCAGAGCTTATGCATACAGATTTTGTCAGCGTCAATGTATATGATGACCAGGAGGAAGTTTCTGAGATATTTAAAAAATATGGTTTTCTGGCTATTCCGGTCGTGGACAAGGAGAATAGGCTGGTGGGGATCATTACTGTAGACGATATCCTGGATGTAATTGAAGAAGAAACCACCGAAGACTTTGAAAGAATGGCCGGCGTTATGGATGCTTCGGATAAAGATTATTTAGATATGAGTGTATGGCACCATGTGAGAAACAGGCTGCCTTGGCTGTTCCTGCTCATGT
>DKLE01000073.1:0-10770 GCA_002455605.1 Firmicutes bacterium UBA6648 | reverse complement strand
TTGGCTGTTCCTGCTCATGTGTTCTTATGTGATAACCGGAGGCATCATATCCAGCTTTGAAACCGTATTGTCACAGGTAATAAGCTTGGTTGCTTATCTGCCGATGCTTATGGGAACAGGGGGCAATTCCGGTTCACAGTCAGCAACGCTGATTATTCGTGGTATGTCTGTGGATGAAATTGATTTATCCGATGCAGGAAAAGTCCTTTGGAAGGAATTAAGGGTAAGTGCTATAATAGGAATAGCCTTAAGTTCATTAAATTTTATAAGAATCTGCTGGATTGAACATCAGGGCCCTATGATCGCCCTTACCGTGTGCGGAGCGATGCTGGGAATTGTTATAGCCGCAAAGGTTATCGGAAGTATGCTTCCCATGCTGGCCAAAAAAATCGGCGTGGATCCGGCACTGATGGCAACACCCACCATTTCCTCACTGACAGATATGGTTTCGGTAATAACTTATTTCATGCTGGCAAGGATAATCTTAGGAATTTAAGATTTTTTAGGAAATTTTATGAAAAATGGTTTAATAACTTTAGAATATGTAAATACTGTAATCAAGAGACGAAACAGAAACATACATAAAGGTGATTGTGGAAGAATTCTCCTGATTGCAGGGTCCTTAGGAATGGCAGGTGCTGCTGTTTTGTGCGGAAGAGGGGCGTTGCGCAGCGGTGCCGGTCTTGTACAAATAGCCGCTTTAGAGGAGATTTTTCCAATAATTCAGGTGGGGGTACCTGAAGCAACCTGTGTTTCCAGGGAGTCTCTTAATTTGGACAAGCCACGATATGATGCTATCGGAGCCGGTCCCGGATTAGGGGAGGAATCAAAAAATGGGAATTTAATCGGAAAAATATTACAGAATTATGAAGGAACCTTTGTTTTAGATGCGGATGGCTTGAATCAAATTGCATTAAATCATATGCAGTCAGATTTAAGAAAATCCCTTTGTAAAGTAATAATTACGCCTCATACAGGAGAGGCTGCCCGGCTTCTTGGCATTGATATTGCTGAAGCCAAGGCTATGGACAGGGGAGAGCTTTCAAGTTGTCTGGTAGAAAAGACGAATGCTGTTGTGGTTCTAAAAGGGGAAGGGACGATAGTGGCAACGCCAGAGGGAAATTCATATACTAATACTACAGGTAATCCCGGTATGGCTACGGGTGGTGCAGGAGATGTTCTTACAGGAATCATCACGTCACTTTCTGGCCAGGGACTTTTACCTGAGGATGCGGCTAAAGCCGGTGTATACCTGCATGGATTGGCAGGCGACTTAGGTGCACACCATTTCGGTGAATTTGGCTTAATCGCCGGTGACATTGCGGAAATGACTGCTTTGGCTATTAAAAAAACATTGGGATAAAAGATAAAAGAGAGATTAACTTAAAAATGGAGAGTGAGTGACTTGTTAGTTAAAAAAGGCGACATTTACTTCGCAGACTTAAGTCCGGTCATAGGCTCTGAACAGGGGGGTATAAGGCCCGTTCTTGTAGTGCAAAACGATGTAGGCAACAAGTACAGCCCAACTATTATAGTAGCTGCTGTAACTTCGCAGTTAAATAAGGCAAAGCTGCCTACACATGTTGAGATAGACGCTAAGGATAATGGATTGAGCAAGAAATCAGTAGTTCTTTTGGAACAGCTTCGAACAATCGACAAAAAAAGATTAAAAGAAAGAATCGGAGCCATTGATGAAGAGCTTCTTCCAAATGTAAATGAGGCATTGACCGTTAGTTTAGGAATTGCACCGCACAATAATTAGTTTGGTGTAATTATATATAGAATCAGTACTCAATAAAGAGTACAAAAGGGAAATGGGAGGAAGAAATGAAGAAGAGCATAATAGTTTCTATAGTAACGATACTTGTAATGGTACTGGGCATTTCAATTGTTATGGCTGCCACAGATCAGCCCGGCTCGGAATCCGACCCGGTTGTTACTAAAAGTTATGTAGACAGCAAAACTTCATTCTCACCTATAAGTCTTACGGCAGGACAAAAGCTAATCGGCGGAGAAGGAACGGAAATAATACTGCGCAGCGGAGAAGCTACGGCTATTGATAACGGCGCAAACGGTATTTCGGATCTTACCGTTGGAATGGATTTAATGACCGGCAGCCAGGTGGTAACAAACCACCTGCTGCTGGTTCCAAGAAACGATGGCAGAGGAATCACAGCGGTAACAGACATATGGGTGATGGTAAGAGGTACATATACTGTTCAGTAGCATTAGAAGAATAAGGAGTTACATATTTATGAGGGCATTTTTTAAGGAAAACAAATTTTTTATCATTGTAATTTGTATTTGTGTACTGGTATCAGGAATTTCTATAGGGAATAGGATTAATATTGAAACAAATAATAAAACATACGACATCGTAGCGGATTACAATGAGCTGGAGCTAATGGCGGATCAGTCCCATAAGGACGTTTCTTATTGGCTTAAACAATTTAAGGACGAGCTGAACATCACGAAAATAGGTCTTTCGGAAGAAAACATTATGACGCTTATGGAAGATACGGACTTGGAAGTAAGCGGTAAGACCATGGATGAAATCACAAAAGAATCCGATTGGAAAAAGGAATATCCGGCAGAATTTATTCAAGGGCTTACGGAACATGGATATGACTCTTATGATGTATTGATTGAAATGAATTCAAAGGAAGCTGCGGATTTCGTATTAAATGCCGTAAAAGAACGTTTCGTTAAAAGCAAATATTTCATTATGGATTTTGGTGATACGGCTTATGCAGTAATTGACGGGGATGCTAAAACGGCGCTCTATTCTCAGCCGTATAAATTAGCAAATTCCAAAAAAGGTGGTTTCATAGAAAGAACCGATATTATCGGTTCTAAAATCATGTATATCAGCCTAGGTCTGCTGCCGGAAAAGGTGGAAAAGGTTCAGTCCCTGGGATTGGAAATTATACCGCGGACTTTATGCTATGGCGGATACAACGGTAAAAAATATGCGGATGCAGTTATTGCCGGCTATGAGAAATATGGCATAAAGCCTGAATACCTCATTGCGGGAGGAGAAGGCATCATCGGTTACGATGACGGCATTGAGCTAGCGGAGAAGTATATCAAGGATAATCATATAACCATAGGTCTTATTGAAAATACAACACAGCTGCAGAACATTTTGCAGAAGGGTGTGGAAGAGATTGCAGAAGCTACCGACTATGATACGGTTAGAGTTTTCTCCGTATGGAATTATATTCAATACCGATATCAGTTCTATGGATATGAAGGTGCCAAAGAAATTGAGAATACTTTGTTCAGAGCTATTACGGAAAGAAATATCCGGGTTATTTATTTTAAACCGATAAAAGAAAATCAGGATTTATTTACTTATGTAACCAATATGGATGAATATAAAGACATGTTTACAAATCTTGAACAAAGATTAGCGGAACATAACTTTACGTATGGATCTGCCTCTGTTATGAGGAATTATGAAGTAAGCCACATGGTGAAGCTGCTTTTATCCTTGGGTTGTGTAGCTGCAACAGTGCTTTTACTCAGCGGGTTTCTTCCCCTTAGGAAAAAGGCAAAATACGTTCTTTTTGGGATGGGTACCCTTGGAGCGCTGGGTGCTTCTTATGTGATACCCAACAGCTTTGAATTGTTGCTGAGCTTTGTTTCATCGGTAGTTTTCGCATGTCTGGCAGTAACTTTATTTACGAAAATCAGTGAAGAATTGAGGAATACTTTAGAGCCCAAAGTTTCAATTTTAAAATTGACCGGAGTTTCAGCTCTTACTTTGGTGGCATGTGTTCTGGTTTCTTTAATGGGAGGCATGATGACCGCATCCCCCCTTTCCGCTACTGTTTATATGCTGGAAATTGATATTTTCAGAGGGGTGAAACTGGCACAGCTTCTGCCGATTGCTTATTTTGCTGTTGCTTATTTAGCCTATTTCGGATTCGGAGAAAAAAAGAAAATTCCTGGAGTATTGGAATTTCATGATTTAAAAGACATGATGAATGCTTCAATAAAGATTTGGATGATTATATTAGGTGCTCTTTTAGGAGGAGTGGGCTATTACTATATTATGAGAACAGGTCATGATTCATCCGTTGAAGTTTCCAGCATTGAAATGCTGTTTAGAAATTATTTAGAAGATATCTTAATAGCCAGACCTAGGAACAAAGAATTTCTGTTTGCGTTCCCGGCAATTATGCTAATGGTTTATACTTCTGTAAGAAGATTTAAGCTTTGGCCTATATTGTTTGGTTTGTGCGGAGTTATTGGTATGACATCAGTGAACAATACGTTTATGCATATTAGAACTCCCCTTTATCTTGGATTTATTAGGACAGGCTATTCCTTATTATTTGGCATAATAGTAGGAATTATCGGCATTTTCGTATTTGAAGCGGCTCATAAGCTATATATAAAATGGATAATGCCATTGTTAGAAAGCTATGCAAATAAGGAAGAGGCAGGTAATTAATGTACAAGGTTTTAATTTCAGGGTATTATGGCTTCAATAATATCGGAGATGAATCCATTCTGCGAGCGGTTGTTGATAATCTGCAAGGCAGACTGGAGGATATTGAAATCACCGTATTGTCACAGGACCCTGTATCTACAGCTGAAAAATACGGAGTAAAATCGGTAAACAGAAAATCCGTAAAGAGCATAGTGAGTGCTGTCAGCAGATGTGACCTGCTTATTAGCGGAGGAGGAAGTCTTTTACAGGATGTTACCAGTAAGAAGAGTATTTTATATTATCTGATTATTATGTGGATGGCCCTGCTGTTCAGAAAAAAAATATTTATTTACAGCCAGGGTATCGGGCCTATTAATTCCAGTTTAAACAGAAAACTGACCTCCAAAACTTTATCTAAGGTCAGTGGAATTGTTGTAAGAGATGAAGCCTCTAAAGAGTTCCTGGCTGAAATCGGAGTAGATTGCCGTAAGGTGGTGGTGACTGCTGATCCGGTTCTGAGAATTAAGCGTGCACCTCTGATAATCGGAGAAGAAATTCTTCGAAAAGAAGGTATTAATCTGAATAAGGAGCAGCTGACAGTAGGGTTTGCCATAAGGGAGCGAAAACTGAACAGTGAATTTGTTGATGAGCTGTGCATTGCTATGGAACGCTTAGTGACGGAGAAAAATGCACAGATTGTGTTAATTCCTTTCCACTTTTCAGAGGATGTATCCGTAATAGAAGAAATAGAAAAACGCTTGGGAGAGAAAGTTTATTCTATTAAACATAAATATCTGACCAATGAAATGCTGAGCATTATAGGAAATATGGATTTATTGGTGGGTGTCCGATTGCATGCATTGATTCATTCTGCTATAATGAATGTTCCTATGATTGCTATTTCCTATGATCCAAAGATAAATTCTTTTATGAAATCCATAGGAATGAAAGCTATGTGCTCTATTTATGATTTTAACAGTGAAGATTTCATTGATGAATTTAATAAAACCCTTCAACATAAAGAAGTGCTGAAAAAGCGAGTTCAGAACAAACTGATAGACTTGACAAAAGCACTGGATACAAATGAAGAAATGATTAAAAATATAATGGAGAAGTAATGGAAGACAGCAGACGAATAAGAATTTTAGATGTGCCTGTAGATATGGTTAATAATCAGCAGGCAATGGAAATATTTAAAGAACTGATGAAAAAGCCCGGTTGTGATTTAATCGTTACTCCTAATTCCGAAATTATCATGAATGCAACCAAAGATCAAGAGCTGAAGATGCTCATAGAGGAGGCCGGACTGATTATTCCCGACGGAATCGGCCTGGTTTATGCTTCTAAAATTATCGGGCAGCCCCTAAATGAAAGGGTAACCGGAGTAGATTTTCTAAACAGTATTTTGAAGTATTTAGAAGAAAATGGAAAGTCAATATACTTGTTGGGGAGTAAACCTGCCAATGAGGAAAGTCCTTCGGTAGCGGATATGGCGGCGGAAAATATGCTGATCAAATACCCGAACTTGAAAATTGCGGGTACACATGACGGCTATTTTAAGAAAGAAGAAGAAGGCGATCTGGTAAAAAACATTAATGAATCCGGAGCAGACTTTTTATGTGCGGCATTGGGAGCTCCTAAGCAGGAGAAGTTTATCTATGAACATCGAAATGAATTTACAAATATCCGTGCAGGAATTGGTGTAGGAGGCAGTCTTGATGTGTGGGCAGGTGTAGTTAAACGAGCACCTATATTTTATCAAGAACATGGTTTGGAATGGCTTTATAGATTTGTACAGGAGCCCAGCAGATATAAAAGAATGGCACAGCTGCCGTTATTTATGGTTAAGGTCATAGCTAAAGGTAAGAAATAATCGCAAAAGGAGGCGAGTGATATGAAATATCCAGAATTAAAAGAAATTGCTCAGAAAATTAGAATTGATATAATCAGAGCTGTTCATGCGGCCGGTTCGGGTCATCCGGGCGGTTCCCTTTCAGCGGCTGACATTGTTACGGCGTTATATTTCCGGGAGATGAACATTGATCCGAAGAATCCTAAAATGTTAACCAGGGATAAGTTTATCCTTTCCAAGGGACATGCCGGTCCTGTGCAGTATGCGGCATTGGCGGAGAAGGGATTCTTCCCAAAAGAAGAACTGCTTACTCTTCGTAAAATAGGGTCTAAGCTGCAGGGCCATCCGGATATGAAAAAAGTACCTGGAGTAGAGATGTCAACAGGCTCCTTGGGACAGGGCTTCTCTGTTTCGGTAGGTATGGCTCTTGCAAATAGAATGGACAATCATGAAGGAAGAATCTATGTTCTTCTGGGAGACGGAGAGCTTCAGGAAGGAATTGTATGGGAAGCAGCCATGTCGGCAGCCCATTATGGATTGGATAATTTAACAGCCATATTGGATTGGAATGGACTACAAATAGACGGAAAAAATGAAGACGTAATGAGTGTTTCTCCGGTGGATGAAAAATTCAGAAGCTTTGGGTGGAATGTCCTTTACATTGACGGTCATAACTTTGACGAGATTGTTGAAGCTTTTAATAAAGCCAGAAATACAGAAGGAAAGCCAACTGTAATCGTTGCAAAGACAGTAAAAGGAAAAGGAGTTTCCTTTATGGAGGACAATCCCGGATGGCATGGAAAAGCACCGAGTGATGAAGAAGCAAGAAAAGCGGTAGAAGAATTGGGAGGTGAATGGTAATGGCAGAAAAGATGGCAACTAGACAGGCTTATGGACAAGTACTTGTAGAACTTGGTCAGCAATATGATAACTTAGTGGTAATGGATGCAGACCTTTCAAAATCTACAATGACTGCGGATTTCAGCAAAAACTTTCCTGAGCGCTTTTTAAATATGGGAATTGCAGAACAAAATTTATATGGTGCGGCAACTGGTCTTGCCATGTCCGGTAAAATTGTATGCGCCAGTACCTTTGCTATGTTTGCAGCAGGCAGAGCTTTTGAAATTATTCGAAATTCAATAGGATATCCTCATGCAAATGTTAAGATCTGCGCCACTCATGCGGGAATTACTGTGGGAGAGGACGGAGCCAGTCACCAAACCTTTGAAGACATAGCCTTGATGAGAACAATTCCGGGAATGACTGTAATTAACCCCGGAGATGGTGTTTCTGCCAAGGCACTGATCAGGCAGGCGGTAGCCTTTGTTGGTCCGGCTTATATAAGGCTTGGCAGAGCGGCTGTTCCAATGATCTATAACGAAAATTCCAGCATCGAAATAGGAAAGGGCAACTGCGTCAGACAGGGGAAAGACTATACGGTGATTGCAACGGGTATCATGGTGAATGAGGCCTTGATTGCCGCAGACCAACTGGCTAAGGAAGGCGTCGATGTAAGAGTAATCGATATGCACACTATTAAACCAATTGATAAAGAAATCATTCTGAAAGCAGCTGCGGAAACAAAAGGTATAGTGACAGCAGAGGAGCATTCTGTTATCGGAGGCCTCGGTGCAGCAGTTGCAGAAGTAGTGGTGCAAAACGCCCCGGTAAAAATGGCTTTTGTGGGTCAAAAGGATACTTTCGGTGAGTCTGGTAAGCCGGATGAACTAAAAGAAAAGTACGGTATGACTGCCGCCGACATTGTTGCTGCAGTAAAGTCCTTATAATAAAAACTTTAAAAATAAAAATAGACGAATATTTGTCTCCCTTTGTGAATAGATTTTGGTATATCGGAAGATTTACGAAGATTTACAGGCGAAGGGAGTTTTTATTGTGAGCGAGAAAAAGTTTTTGAAGATGATGAATGGGCCGTGGAAAAAAATTTTTTTAGTTATTATATTAATAATCTTATTAGTTGCTGTGGCCTTGTTTGCTATGAATCATTTTAGTGGAGATGAGGCAGTAGAATTTAACGTATTGGGAGATAATGAAATCCCTCAGGATATTGTAGGTCAGGTCATACCGGAGTATAGAGATTTAGAAAGAGCTCTTGCATGTGTGGTAGGTGATAAGGTATATGTACTGGTTTCCAGAGGAGAAAAGCCCACATCAGGTTTTGATGTAAACATTGATAAGATGGTTCTGGAAGAGAAAGACGGCGTAAAAAATCTTGCAATATATGCAAATTTCGTAGACCCGGAACCGGGAGTAGCACTAACTCAAATACTTACATATCCCCTTAAGGTCGCAGAAACTGAATTGACCAAATTGCCTGATCAAATAGAGCTTAGGGTGCAGTATAAATAAAAGTTTAAACGGCTGCAAATGATTCAATTGTTAATTACAACAAAACAAAAAAAGATTCGTAGTAAAATATCACAAAAAATGTATTGACAAATGCGGAACAATTGTGTAATAATAACAAACAAGTTAGTTCATACAATTGAATAGGTAAAACCGTTGACGCGGAGATAAAAATAAATCGTGCACCTACAGAGAGCTTGGGCAGCTGGAATCCAGGCGGAACGCAGTTTATTAAATGGACCGCTGAGGGCGTAGTCAAAGGCTTTTTTGCCGAGTATTCTACGACGTGTGGGCATACGTCAGTTGCCGGGAATATGTTAGTATTCTGCTGAGAGTGTGGTTGACCGCAAAACAAGGTGGTACCGCGGGCTGATTTTTGGTTTCAATTATTACAAGCTCGTCCTTGATGTCTTGATGACGTTGAGGACGGGTTTTTTTTGTATTTAAGGAGGTTAGAACATGTATATGCCAACATTAAGTGAAGCCAAAGCAATTGCAGAGAAGGGAGAATATAAAACAATTCCTGTAAGCTGTGAAATGTATTCAGATATTTGTACACCTATTGAGGTCTTAAAAAAGCTGAGAAAAATAAGCGGAAATTGTTTCATCCTGGAGAGCAGCCAGGAGGCTCAGCATCCCGGCAGATATACCTTTCTTGGATTTCAGCCCATTTTGGAGCTGAGCTGTCTCAATGGCAGGCTGACAATAAGAGCGCAAAGAACAAACGAGTTTGAAGCTGTCAATCCGGATGATTGCATAAAAAAAGTGATGAAAGAAAATAAAAGTCCTAAATTTGACTATTTACCGCCATTTACAGGGGGGCTGGTGGGATACTTTGCCTATGATTATATAAAATACGGCGAACCTTCACTCCATTTACAGGCAAAAGATGATGAAAATTTTAAAGATATGGATTTAATGCTCTTTGATAAGGTGATAGCCTTTGATAATTTCAGGCATAAGATTATATTAATTGTAAATGCTGAGGCAGCAGACATTGAGGAAAGCTATCCCAAAGCTGTGCAAGCGCTAGAATTCCTCAAAAGGATAATTAAAGAAGGCGAGTCTATCCGAGAAGAAAAGCTGATACTTAAAGCTCCTGTCACCGCTTTGTTCAGCAAGGAAAAATACTGCAGAATGGTGGAGACAGCCAAAGAATATATCAGACAGGGAGATATTTTCCAAGTAGTTCTTTCCAATCGGTTTGAGGCACCAGTAGAAGGAAGTCTGTTAGATCTTTACCGAGTCATAAGGACTATCAACCCGTCCCCCTATATGTTTTTCTTTTCCAGCAACAATATAGAAATTGCCGGAGCATCTCCGGAGACCTTGGTAAAAGTAGAAAACAATAAGGTGAGTACCTTTCCCCTGGCAGGGACCAGACTGAGAGGAAAGACGAAGGAAGAAGATTTAGAGCTTGAAAAAGAATTGCTGGCTGACGAAAAAGAACTGGCAGAGCATAACATGCTGGTAGATCTAGGAAGAAATGATGTGGGAAAGGTAAGCAGATTCGGAACAGTGAAGGTAGGCAGATATCTGGAAATTCAACGGTTTTCTCATGTCATGCATATCGGCTCCACGGTGGAAGGTCTTTTAAAAGAAGATAAAGATGCTGTTGATGCTGTAAATGCGATATTACCAGCGGGAACTTTATCGGGGGCGCCGAAGTTCAGAGCTTGTGAAATAATCAATGAGCTGGAGGATAATAAAAGAGGAATATACGGAGGTGCCATCGGTTATCTGTCATTGAATGGGGAGTTAGACACTTGTATTGCCATAAGACTGGCATTTAAGAAAAACGGTAAAGTCTTTATCCGCTCAGGAGCAGGTATTGTTGCAGACAGTGTACCGGAAAGAGAATATGAAGAATGCTTAAACAAAGCAAAGGTTGTATTGAATGCATTGGAACTTTCAAAAGGAGGCTTGGAATAATGATATTACTGATTGACAACTATGATAGTTTTTCCTATAACCTGTATCAGTTGATGGGAAAGATGGACGAGCAAATCAAAGTGATTCGGAATGATGAATGGACTGTTGATGAGATAAGTAAGCTGAACCCAGATTACATTGTATTATCCCCGGGGCCCGGAAAGCCATCAGAAGCAGGGATCTG
>DKLE01000298.1 GCA_002455605.1 Firmicutes bacterium UBA6648 | reverse complement strand
CAAATATGTCATCAATTATAGCAAGAGGATATGCTCCGTCCTGAATTAACTTATTCGTCCCTATAGAATAAAAACTATTAATGTTTCCTGGCACAGAAAAAACCGTTCTTCCTTGCTCCGCAGCTCTTTCTGCTGTAATGAGCGAGCCGCTGTTCAGTCCTGCCTCCACAATTACGACTGCCAAAGACAAGCCGCTTATAATACGGTTTCTCTGGGGAAAGGTAAATTTACTTCCGGGATAATCCGGAGGATATTCCGATACAAGAAGTCCCTTTTTTACAATTTCATCTCTGAGTGCTCTGTTAAAAGCCGGAAAGCAGATATTAAGGCCACAGCCTAATACGGCAACCGTTCTTCCCTCCGCTGATAGAGCTCCTCTGTGTCCGGCAGAGTCAATGCCCGCAGCCATACCGCTTATGGTAGCTATACCATTTTCAGCCAAACGTTTTCCAATTTCAAAAGCTGCCCATTTTCCATAAGCTGAAGCTTTTCTGGAGCCCACCACTGCAACGGCAGGCAGTTTTAACAAATTTAAATCTCCGATACAGTATAGTTGCCTCGGAGGATCCTTTATTTGCCTTAACAAATCGGGATAAGCTTCGGACTCCAAATCAACTTTCTTATAAAATTTTTTTACATCCATTCTTTTTTACCCCAACTCATTTCTCTTTCTATCCCCCAGTCTGTAACTTAAAGCTTCAGCCACATGAATCGTATCTATAGTATCACTGTCCTCTAAATCAGCAATGGTTCGGGATATTTTGATAATTCTGCTGTATGCCCGTGCACTTAGCCCTAATTTCTTAAAGGATGCATCCATTATGGCTTCACATTCGGGGTTTAGTCTGCAAAATTTATTAAGCAGAGCCGGAGTAAGCTGGGAATTAAACAAAACAGAGTAATTTTTATACCTTCTTATTTGTTTTTCTCTGGCTTTTTCCACTTGATTTCTCATTTCAGAGGAACTAACTCTGGCTTTTGCTTTATGCTGGGATAAAAATTCATAATCCATGGGCATCACTTGAACATGTAAATCTATCCGGTCCAGCAAAGGTCCTGAAAGTTTACTTCTGTAATGGTTAATTTGTGCCTGACTGCATGTGCATTCGTGAGTTTGACTTCCTAAATACCCACAGGGACAAGGATTGCTGGCTGCCACAAGCATGACCTGACAAGGAAAATTAAAAGTACCCCCTGCTCTTGCAAGCGTAACCGAGCAGTCTTCTAAAGGCTGTCTTAACATTTCCAATATATGCGTATTAAATTCTGCCAGTTCATCCAAAAACAACACGCCTAAATGAGCAAAGGATAATTCTCCCGGCATTGGTTTTTTCCCCCCACCTATAAGAGCTGCTCCGGAGACTGTATGATGAGGTGACCGAAAAGGTCTCTCCGTTACCAGAGGATGTTCTTTCGATAATGCTCCGCCAATACTATATATTTTCGTGACCTCCAAACATTCCTCATAAGTCATTTTAGGCATTACTGTAGGTATTCGCTTGGCTATCATGGACTTACCGGAGCCCGGCGGTCCGATCAAAAGCATTCCATGACCTCCTGCACAACAGATGGTAACCGCTCTTTTTATGCTTTCCTGACCGGCTACCTCTGCATAATCCATACTATGGATATTTTTATTATATACCATTTTTGCATTTTCCTTGTATGGTGTAATTTGGATTGCACCATTAAAATAATCAACTAAGTCTGCAAGCTTTTGAACCGGATACAGATCAATTCCTTTTATCAGGGAAGCTTCCGGCGCATTATCTTTCGGTAATACAATTTTATTTACTCCGGACTCTTTCAGACCTATTATCAGCGGCAGTGCACCGTCTATTCGATTAATATCACCGGCTAAAGACAATTCGCCTATAAACGCATATTCCTTTAGATTTTCTTCCTGAATCATGCCGATAGACGCTAAAACACCAACTGCTATAGGCAGATCAAAATGACTTCCTTCTTTTTTTGTATTGGCCGGCGACAGATTTATGGTTATTCGTTTAGCGGGAAATTGGAAGCCTGAATTGATAATGGCGGCTCGAATACGTTCCTTTGCCTCTCTGACAGTGAGGTCCGGAAGGCCTACCATAGATAAAGACGGAAGCCCTGGCGATAAATCGGTTTCTACGGATACCAGCTTTGAATCCAAACCGTAAAGAGCTCCTGTATAGATTCTCGATAACATACTTCCCTCCTAAAATGCATTTTCCGTATGACGTATATAAGCTTTTTCTCCTTGATATAAAATCTCAATTACATCAATTCTTTGATTGATTTTCTCCACTTTATTTTTCGTTGCATAAAAAGCCGCAACCTTTTTTATATGTACTTTTTTATTTTTTGTAATTGCCTCACAGGGTAAGCCAAATTTCAAATTTCGTCGGGTTTTAACCTCCACAAAGACTAAAGTCTTATGTATACATGCTATAATATCGATTTCCCCCATCTTACATCTAAAATTTCGTTCCAAAACCTGATAACCCTTATTCTTTAAATAATTGGAGGCAACTTCCTCCCCTTGAAATCCCAAACTCATGGATATCCCCCTTTTTTTGTATATTTTACTATATTTTATATCTATTGTAATAAATTGTCAATTATTACAAAATAAAAAATCCGGCTCTTTAAAAACCGGACTTTTTTATTATTTTAAAACATATTTTTCTATGGCTAAAGCTACACCATCTTCATCATTGGTACCTGTTATGTATTTTGCTGCCCTTTTAATGGATTCTTTTGCATTTCCCATGGCAATGGGCAGCCCTGCAATTTTCATCATTGCTTCATCATTGGAACTGTCTCCGCATACCATCATTTGTTCTGTGCTGATCTCAAGTTTTTTGCATAATTCCAGTAAAGCATCCGCTTTACTGGTGGTCGCTCCTCCTATTTCCAGATTATGATCCATGGAACTGGTAATCGTAACGTCTTTCAGGAGCTTCAGCTTTTCTCTCATAACTTTCCTGTCCTGCTGGTTTCCAAAATTTATATTAATGTTTTCGATGTGTTCTTTATTCTTAATCATCATATTTAAAACACCTGCATAAGGCTGTCTCGTTCTTCGTACATATTTGACACTGCTGTCCGGAAGTCCTATTTTCTCTAAATTCTCAAAAATATGTTTTTCTACATAAGCTTTGCCCTTCAAAAAAACCTCCACCATAAAATCGTGCTGTATCAATAGATTATAGACACCCTCCAGTGCTTTTGGACCAATGCAATTTTCATAAATTAGCAGCTCTCTTTTCATATCTGTAATTGCCGCACCATTGGAAGTAATGATGTATTCTATACTGGGAACGTTTAAAATGTCCTCAGGCAAGGAGCATTGGGCTCTGCCGGTTGCAATAACTACATGAATTCCACTTTTTGTTGTTTTATTTATCGTTCTTTCAGTGAATGGAGACAACCTTCCTTTACTGTTCAGGGTTGTTCCATCCAAATCTAAAGCAATTAGTTTTACTGACATAAATTCACCCTATTATATTTATAAATTCCTGATTATTTTTTCTCACAAATTTCATATTGCACGAATCCCCATGACCTGGATAGATAATCATATCGTTTTCCCATTTATTCACGATTTCTCTGATGGAATGTTCCATTTTAAATTCTGAGCCGTCTTTTAAATCGGTTCTTCCTAAATCTACATTGAAAACGGTATCTCCTGTAAATACCAGCCGGCCTTTTTCTGAGAAAAAGCAAACGCCTCCTTCTGTGTGCCCGGGTGTATGCAGAACAATGATTTCTTCTCCGTCTAAATCCAATTTCATCCCATGTTCCATTACTACATCGACTTTACCTTTAAACATATCTAAATCACCCCAATGCATATACACCGGGCATTCCTTCAAGTCTCTTAATCGTTCTGCCGCACCAGTATGATCATAGTGATGATGAGTGAGCAAAATACCTATAAGTTTCAGATTTTCTTCATCTATTTGCTTGACAAACCGATCTGCATTGTATCCGGGATCGACAACGTAACAGCTTCCGCCTTTCTTCTGAAAAATAATATAGCCGTTGCTTTCTAAACTGCCGCCCACAATTCTTTTAATTCTCATATTTATACCTCTTTATATGCATACTAATACTAAAAACACTTATAATTCTAGACTATTTTCCGATATCTTGCAAATAAATGTTGCCAAAAATAAAAGAAGTGGTACAATAGTTCTTACTACTGTTTCAGCAGTAGTACTTTATGTGCAATCAGCAACTTTATAACGAAGTAATAAAAAATCAAAAATAAAAGAGGGAAAAAAATGAAAATAGCTATAGCAGGTGCGGGAAAATTAGGGCTGAAAATTGCCGAATCACTGCTGGTGGGAAACCATTCTGTTACAATTATTGATAAAAATGAAGATATAACGCAAAAGCTTAACAGTCATATGGATATATTGACAGTTGCTGCAAATGCTAAACAAATCAGCATTTTAGAGGAATTGAATATTGAAACATATGATTATTTTCTTGCTGCCACCGATCGTGACGAAAAAAACATTGTTATAGCCAGTTTTGCAAAAAAATTAGGCTGCCCAAAAGTAATAGCGAGAGTTCGAGATCCGGAGCATATGAATCAATTGGATTTTATCAAAGAAACCATGGGAATTGATTACATTGTTAATCCGGATCTTGCCATTACCGTTGAAATATATAAATATCTGGTAGAAAAATATACGCTCAGCAATGGAATTTTTTCCAGCGGCAAAGTTTCATTGCTGGAATTTCCGGTTAAAAAAATGCCCCATATTATCGGAACGGCCATGCGGGATATGGGGAATGTATTGCCGAGCATGCTAGTGGTAGGAATTTCCAGAAACGGGAAAGTTATCATACCTCACGGCAGTACAACGATACAACAAGGCGATGGGCTTTATATTATTGGAGAAAGACAGCCTATTCAAAAATTAGCTTCCAAAGTGCATGAAAAAGGTAAATATACCAATTTGCAGAAAGTGATGATTATCGGCGGCGGAAAAACCGGACTATATCTGGCAAAAAAACTTTCTGACTTCGGTATCAGTGTAAAGATTATTGAACGGGACAAGGCCCGCTGCCATTATCTGTCTACACACCTTGATGATGTCATGATCCTTCACGGTGATGCAACAGATATTAATTTACTGGAAGAAGAGAATCTCAATGATATGGATGCTGTAGTAACAGCAACCGGCTTTGATGAAGAAAATCTTCTTCTCGCGCTTACCGCCAAACAGCATAATGTTGAAGATGTAATCGCAAAGGTGAGCCGGGAAAGCTATGTGGGACTAATTGAAAAAATGGGGATTGATATGGCTCTGAATCCTCTTAATATTACCTCTGCCAGCATCCTTCGTTTCATTCAGGGATCAAAACGAGTGCTGTCCTCCCAGCTTATACAAGGTCAAGCTGAGATTATGGAAATTATAGCGGCAAAGCAAATGGCTTTAATCGGAATTCCCATAAAAAACCTGAGACTTCCTGATGGGGTTATCATAGCTGCTATTCATCGCGGTATGCAGGTTATAATACCTTCCGGAGAAACAAAAATACAAGAAAACGACAAAGTTATTATTCTTTGTCTTTTATCTGAGTTACCTGATTTGGAAAAGCTTTTAAGCAATCATAAAATAGGGTTTTTAAACAGGAGATAATTAGTTATGAATCTAAATTTTAAATCCTTTATCAGGTCCTTAGGTGTTCTTATGATGGTTATGGGGGCAGCAATGGTATTGCCCCTTATTGTTTCTGCTATTTACAATGAAAAGGATGTGGTTTTATCCTTTATTTATACGATTATACCCGTGTCCTTGGTTGGTTTTGTTATATATCACAAAGTAATACCTACAGAATCCCATCACCTTACGGTCAGGGATGGCTTTCTCACTGTATCGGTTTGCTGGATATTGGCATCTGCTATAAGCTCAGTGCCCTTTGTTTTATCGGGAGCTATTCCTAATATATTTGACGCTTTTTTTGAATGCTCTTCGGGTTTAACAACTACAGGTGCTACTGCTTTATCGGAAGTTGAGGGACTGCCAAGGGGTATTCTTTTCTGGCGTGCCTTCACTCATTGGTTAGGGGGCATGGGTATACTGGTTTTCGCTGCCGCACTTCTCCCGTCTTTGGGAATTAGTGCAAACATATTGGCGGCCGCCGAAGCACCCGGACCTACCATGGATAAAATATCCCCTAAAATTTCTGACACGGCTAAAACCCTTTATAAGATTTATGCAGTCATGACATTTACGCAAATCATCCTTTTAATGTGGGCTGGCA
>DKLE01000092.1 GCA_002455605.1 Firmicutes bacterium UBA6648 | reverse complement strand
ATGAGTCAGATAATAATAAAATTAACGTATTAATTCCTGAGCAGTATAAAAAAGATATGACGATTATCCAACCGATGATTCATGAGTTACATGTCCTTGATAAATATTTAGGAGACGATATAGTTAATTCACGACTCTCTGATGAGGGAATTGAATATCACACCTATGAAGAAAATTTAAATAACCTTAGCATTAGAGAGGATGTTACATTTATAAAAAATGATCAAAGATTATTTACCTATGCCGGCTTTGTGGATACTCCTCAAAATGGAGTGCTAGTACTGGTGAATGAAAGTAATATGGGAATAAATGTATACAGCCCTACTATAATGGGAGCTGGAGGAATAAAAATTCCGAATTATTTAAAATTAACCCCCCAGATAGACAAATTTTTTAAAGACAATGGTTATGATTATGTGAATTATTATTTCACCTCCATATATGATGAGTATTCAGAAGATGTACAGTACATGCTGGTTTTAGCAAAATTCAGTATTTACACACTTATCCTAAATATTATATTTTTATTTCTTTCTGTGTTTTCGTTTGTCAGTATTTACTTTGATAATTATAAACGAAAAAATGCGGTTTTGAAATTTATGGGCTACAGTTTTTTTGAAAGACATCATACTTTTTTATTGAAATTCTCTATTTTGAATTTAATAGTAATTGTACTTTGTTTAATTGTCGTTAAATATGCTGAAATAAGAATTATGAATTTGCATCTTTTTACTCAAATGCTTTTCATTTATTTGCTCTCTGCAATTTTGGATTTACTGGTTGTAAGCTATATTTTGCAAAGAAAAGAGAAATTTAATATGATACAAGTTTTGAAAGGAGAATAATAAGATGCCACTAATTGAAACGAGAAATTTGAATAAAAGTTTTGGTGATAAAACTGTATTAAATAATTTTACTTTTTCTGCAGATGCACAGGAATTCATATCAATTACCGGCAGAAGTGGGTCAGGAAAAAGTACTCTATTGAATATTTTAGGTCTATTAGATACATATGATTCAGGTGAATTACTGATAAATAATGAGATGATTTCTAATATAAGCTCAAAGAAAGCCCTCTTATTAAGAAGGAACTACATGGGCTATATCTTTCAGAACTACGCATTGATTGAAGACGAAACAGTAGAAGAAAATTTGAAAGTGGCATTACGGCATGCTCCGCCTGAGAGTGGGAAGTCCCAAAAAGATATTATCAAATCTGCATTAGAGGAAGTCGGTTTAGAAAATTTTGAACGGAAAAAGATATATGAACTTTCCGGGGGCGAGCAACAAAGAGTCGCCATTGCTAGAGTCTTTATTAAACCATGTGAGTTGATCTTGGCGGATGAACCGACAGGTTCTCTGGATTTGGAAAATAGGCATTTAATTTTAAATCTCTTTGAAAAACTAAGAGGGAATGGAAAAACAATCATCATTGTTACTCATGATTTGGAAATTCCTAAAATTTGCGACAAGAACATCATGCTTTAAAGGCTTCAGTTTGGCTTAATCCAGATGGAACTTCTGATGTCTGTTAGCTGCAACCCCTATAGGGGATCTGCCTCAATCTAACCTTACCCCCAGCAAAAGCCTCTACTATTTTATTGCTATGCTCTCCTGATTGGTATATAATGTTATCAAGTTATTTCGTATCAATCAAGAATGATTGTAACATGAACATGTAAGGAGGTAAACAGCCATGAAAAGTTTTACTACATTAGACTTGCAATATGCGCACCGGTTCTATGGGTTCAAAGGAGAGGCTCAATATCTGCACGGACATACAGGCGTATTGACCATTGAAGTTGAAGACACAGTCAACAAAGGCGTCAATATGGTATTCCCTTGCAATGAAATTCAGAAAACGGTCTGGGAAGTTTTGCAAAACTTTGACCATGCTTTGATTTTACGGGAAGACGATCCGCTGTTACCTGCTATTCTTGGGGTTTACGAAGAACAAGGCATCAAGGACGGTGCCCCAACCAACATGCAGAAGGGGCCGGCTTTTAAAACGGAGTTGGCAACGGCCTATCCGGAATGTCGGCTGGTTGTGACAAAAGAAACCATGACCGTGGAAGGCATGATAAAAATCGTGTATGATTTGCTGAAGGACAAGCTCAATATTGCTAAAATCACGTTTACCAGCGGAGTAAATGGGGCTAGCGAAGAATACAAAACCCAAAATGACATCGACCGATGTCCACTATGCGGCATTGCGTTAAATGAAGACGGCGTATGTCCGAAATGCGGGTACAGGAAATAGCCTAATTTGACAGGTAACCTTCCTGTTGTGAAATGAAATAAAAACAAATCAGGCACTCTATGTCAAATATGCGTAGAGTGCCTTGTTGTTATAAAATCTCAAAGAATATTGCTGAGGATAAGACTGACTAAATCATATTCTAAGAATTTTTCAGAAAAAGTAGCTGTTACCAAGGGAGTATCAGGTTCAATGTTCATCAGAATTACAGCAACAAGGAATACAGATACATGCGTAAGAATTGAAGGCTGATAAATAGAGGGATAGACGAGTTAAGTGTTCAATAATGAAGAGAGAAACGTTGAGAGTATAATAAAGATGACATCTTATGCTAAAAGGAGAAAAAATAATTTGCTCACAAGATATTATGGCTTTCAAGTAGAACGAACTAGAAAATTCGTTTTTGACCTATTTCTGGAGTTTTGAGATGACATAAGGTATAAAAAAAGGTATGCCTCTAAGGGGCATACTTTATTTGTATATAGAAAACCACGCGTTGGACGCGTGGTTCCGTAAATATTATATATTTGAATATGTCATAAACACTCCTTCTGTTAAGATAAAATTGCGGCCTGTCAACTGCAATTTAAAGAACAGAAGGAGGACATTCAAATGGGTTTGAATGTTTTTTGCAAGAACTTT
>DKLE01000185.1:6120-6866 GCA_002455605.1 Firmicutes bacterium UBA6648 | reverse complement strand
GGAAACCTTTGATAAAGCGCAGAACCTTCTAAAAAAACGAGGAAGAGCAACGAAAAACTCCGGAAATGTGCATATTTTTTCCGGGCTGATCCGGTGCGCGGACTGCAAGAGAATCATGCAGAGAAAACAAGCCGGCGGCAACGTATATTTTGTCTGCAAAACCTATTATGAGCATAAGAAGGAAGCCTGTACAAGACATTCTATCAGGGAAGATGATCTGTGCAAAGTGCTTTTACAGACTGTACAAAAACATATTGAGCTGATGGAAGGTTTAGACAAGATGGCTGCACAGATGAAAAAGAATGAATTAAAAATAAAGCCTTCCAATAAAATAAAGGTTATACTGGAGGACACGGAGAAACGGTTAGAAAAAGTAGAACGAATTTTAGATGAAGCCTATTTGGATTGGAAGCAGCAAACCATATCCCAAGAGCAATACATAAGAGTAAAAGAGCAAATGGAAGGTAAGCAGCTGCATTATAAAAATATCGTCAGCAATTTAAAAAGCGAAATAAAGAAAATCGATTCAGGAAAACGCCCGGAAAACGAAGTAGTGGAATATTTTCAAAAGCATAAAAACATAAAAAGCTTAAATAGAGCATTGCTCGTTGAATTAGTAGACAGCATATATGTACACGAGGATAAGAGTATAACCATAGCGTTCAATTATGCGGATCCGTTTAAAGGCGTTGTTGATTTATTTTACAGCAGAAAATAATTTGTGCTAATTAGTACGTTCCTACAGG
>DKLE01000185.1:0-5931 GCA_002455605.1 Firmicutes bacterium UBA6648 | reverse complement strand
TAATTAGTACGTTCCTACAGGGCCTATGGGAAATTGCCTTTCTTACGGTAATGGATGCTGCATGTGCATACTCAGATGCCCTGCTTTTGGGCCTAGAGTCAGTGTTTCGCAGAAAGCAGGCGTAACGGACATAATGGGAAAAAGAAAGGATGGAGCATGGGGAGCATTCAGTGGCTCAGGCAAGCTGGAAAAAGGCTCCTTATCAGAAGAAATACAGCAGCTGCTCAATGAAAAAGGGGTTGCTGTCATACCTCTTCCGGCCAAAGATGTTTCAAAAGAAAAATTAAATTTAAAGGTATGTCAGCAATATGCTTTAGATGAGTATGCAGAAAATATAGTGCTGCTGGATACCGGCTACGCTAAAATTATGACCCCTTTCTTTCCGTTAGAAAAACTGAGGGAAGTGCCCGGATTAGAAAATGCCCGATATGCGGATCCGTATGCAGGGGGAAAAGGTAATTCCATCCGATATTTATCTGTTGCAGAGAGAGATGACTATATGAAAGTCTCAGGCATTGAAAACTTACTTTGCGGCGGTGAAAAATCAGGTTTATTTGTAGGTCATACGGAGGCTATTACTACCGGAAGCTTAGCGGGATATAATGGGGCCAGATATTTAAAGGGCTTAAAGCCTATGGAATTGCCTAGACAGCTTGCTACGGGAGATTTAATTTCCTATGCCAATGAACGCTTAAAGACACAAGAAGGCTTAATGACCAGATATACCTTTGCAGGAGCAGAATACTTTGAAAGAATGAAGGAACGAAATCTATATAGTACAGATGCAGATGAAATTACCGGCCGTGTGGAAAGAGTCGGACTGACAGGCATTTACAATGAAAAAATAATATAGCGATAGACTGTTTGATTTATTTAAGAGCACTTCGCTGAGGAAGTGCTCTTTTGTATAGACAATTGACAACTCTTTAGCGTTAATTTATTTTGAATAGATGGGAAAGGAATAGATAAAGCTAAAATAAAGGTTGACGATAAATGTACAAAATTGCTATACTGATTTTTAATATATGTATAGAGCTAAAAGCTACAAAAAAGGGGGAATAAAAGAATTGGACAAACCGACTTACGTTATAGGACATAAAAATCCCGACACAGATTCTATTTGCTCGGCTATTGCATATGCCCATTTAAAAAATCAGATTACAGATAATCGCTATGAAGCCAGACGTGCAGGACAAGTCAATAATGAGACAAAATATGTATTGGACAGATTCGGAGTAGAAGCACCAGAGCTGATTTCCGATGTAGGAACACAGATAAGAGATGTTGCCATTAAAAAAATTGATGGAATCAAAAGCGGCATTTCCCTGAAAAAAGCATGGAAGATGATGAAGGATACTTCCAATTCTACACTGCCGGTTACTTTAGACGGAAAACTGGAAGGAATTATTTCAGTTAATGATATTGCTACAGCTAATATGGATATTTACGAAACAAGAATTTTGGCTCTGTCAAAAACACCATACCGAAATATTTTAGATACTCTTGAAGGGACCATGGTCGTGGGAGACGAGGATGGGTATGTTGAAGACGGTAAAATTCTTATAGGTGCAGCGAACCCGGATTTAATGGAAGATTATATTGAAAAAGGGGACATACTAATCACAGGGAACCGTTTTGAATCACACCTCTGTGCAATTGAGATGAATGCAGGCTGTATCGTAGTATGCATGGGTGCTCCGGTATCCAAGACAATAAAGAAATTAGCAATGCAAAACAATTGTAGAATCATCAGTACACCTTATGAGACTTATATGGCGGCTAGAATGATTAATCAGAGCACGCCTATTCGGTATTTCATGCGCAAGGAAAATATAGTCAGCTTTATGGAAGATGATTATATAAGCGATATGAAGGAGACAGTTGCTAAAATCAGACACAGAGATTTTCCGGTTTTGGACAAATCAGGAAATTATTGTGGAATGCTGTCTCGAAGGTCTTTAATAAATATGAACCGAAAGAAAATCATTCTGGTGGATCATAATGAGAAATCCCAAGCAGTAGACGGTATTGAAGAGGCTGAGATCATAGAGATTATTGATCATCATAGGCTGGGTAATCTAGAGACATTAGCGCCTGTTTATTTCAGAAATCAGCCTTTAGGATGTACGGCGACTATAATTTATCAGTTGTATACGGAGCTTGGAGTCGAGGTAGACAAGAAAATAGCGGGATTGTTGTGCTCAGCTATATTATCCGATACGCTGATGTTCCGCTCACCCACTTGTACTGCATTAGATAAGATGGCAGCGGAAAGTTTGGCAGCCATTGCGGAGATCAATATGGATGATCATGCGGAGAAAATGTTCAGAGCAGGGAGCTCCTTACAGGATAAATCCACAGAAGAAATTTTTTATCAGGATTATAAAAAATTTACAAGCAACGGAATAAAGTTCGGAGCAGGACAGATCACTTCTCTGGATGGGGAAGAATTAGCTGTACTAAAATCGAAAATACTGCCTTTTATGGAGACTGCGTGTCGAAATTCAAGCACCGATATGATGTTTTTTATGTTGACAGATGTGATTCGAGAATCTACTGAATTGCTGTTTGTGGGTGAAAATGCCAAAGCCATAGTGGAACAGGCTTTTGGAGAAAAGGCAGAAGAATCTTCTATTGTGATGAAAAATATAGTTTCCAGAAAAAAACAACTGATTCCAAAATTAATTAATGCCATGCAAGAATAAGGATTAATAATGAGGAGGCGCTTATGTTTAGAGAAATAAGAGCGGAAAACAAGAAACTGGATAATGAAGAAATGCTTGAGGTATTAGATAAAGCAGAATATGGAGTATTGTCTACTATCGGTGAAGACGGATATCCCTATGGGGTTCCGGTGAATTTTCTTTATGAAGACAGAAAAATCTATTTTCATGGTGCTGTGGAAGGACATAAGGCTGATAATCTCGGCTACAGTGATAAGGCTTCCTTTTGCGCAATTGTTGATGTAGAGCTGCTGCCCGATGAATTTAATACAAAATATAGAAGTGTAATAGCTTTTGGCAAAATAAAAGAAGTAGCTGGGGAAGAAAAAAAGAAAGTGTTTATGATGATATTAGAAAAATTTTCTAATGAATTTTTAGAAAGCGGCAAAAAATATGTTATGGCAGCAGGTCACGAGGCCAGAGTGTATTGCATGGATGTGGAACATATGACTGCAAAAGGAAAAAAGTAAAGTTATCAGAAGGGAAGTTTCTAAGGAATGGAGAATATCAGAAAAAACTTAAGAAATCAAGAAAGTTTCCGATATAATTAATATATAAATGGGAGAAGAGAGAGATGTATATTAATTTTGGAAACAACTTATTTTTGCCTGAAGGGGACGATTACAGCAAAGCGGAGTTTGATAAGAATGCGGAAGAAATAGCCTTGGAAGGCAATGAAAGATTGCAGAAGCTTAGGACACAGCAGTATCATGAGCAGGAGTTAAAGCCCAAGCATAAGCAAAAGAACGGAAATGAGACAAAAGAAGATATAAATAAAAAACTAAGTTTTAAAGAGATATTTCACGACGTGGCGGCTTCTAA
Source organism: Firmicutes bacterium UBA6648 (assembly GCA_002455605.1). Taxonomy (GTDB): domain Bacteria; phylum Bacillota; class Clostridia; order Peptostreptococcales; family Anaerovoracaceae; genus Aminipila. The sequence goes on along the minus strand of DKLE01000185.1, from coordinate 2,386 downwards.
ATAGCAGCCGCGTTTTTCATTAAACAACAAAGTTGATACAAAAATTGTGCGGCTGCACAAAAATGTGGTATTGGTTTGTCTAATATGTTAAACTTAAGGATAATAATTATATAAAACAATTAAGGAGAATTTTCTATGGCTAATTTATGGAGTGGTAGATTTGAAAAGGGTATGGATGAAATCGTTGAGAAATTTAACGCTTCCATTGGTGTTGATAAGAGATTATATGCTTGTGATATAGAGGGGAGCATTGCTCATGTGACGATGCTTGCCAAACAGGAAATTGTTGCAGAAGCAGAAAAGGATCAAATAATTGAAGGATTAAAAAAAATAAAAGAAAAAATTGATTCAGGTGAATTTGAATTTACTGTTAAGCAGGAAGACATTCACATGGCTGTAGAAGGTGCTTTGATAGAAGCTCTTGGAGATGTGGGAAAAAAGCTTCATACGGCAAGAAGCAGAAATGACCAGGTGGCGGTAGATACGAGAATGTATTTAAAAGAGCAAATAAAAGAGATAAGGGAGAACTTAATCTATATGGAAAAGGTTCTTTTGGAAAAAGCGGAAAAATATGCAGCCAGTATAATGATAGGCTTCACACACATACAGCACGCTCAGCCTGTGACAATAGGCTTTCATCTGATGGCCTATTTTCAAATGTTCAAAAGAGACATTCAGCGATTACAGGACACTTATGAACGAATGAACTATTGCCCTCTGGGAGCCTGTGCCTTAGCAGGTACTACATTACCTACCGACAGACATTTCACTGCTGAAATGCTGGGATTTTCTGCTCCTACGGAAAATGCCATGGACAGTGTCAGTGACAGAGACTATGTGATTGAATTCTTGAGCGATGCGTCTATCTCCATGATGCATATCAGCCGTTTTGCGGAAGAATTTGTATGGTGGAATTCACAGGAATTCAGTTACATCGCCATCGATGACAGTTTTTGTACAGGAAGCAGTATTATGCCTCAGAAAAAGAACCCGGATATGGCAGAACTTTTAAGAGGAAAGGTGGGCCGTGTATATGGTCATTTAATGCAGATTCTCACAGTAATGAAGGGAACTCCCCTTGCATACAATAAAGATTTCCAAGAAGATAAAGAAGGATTATTTGATGCTATTGATACTTGGAAGGCCTCCTTAAGAATCTTTGCAAAAATGATTGAAAAAACGGAATTCAGATTGGACATGATTGAAAAACATCTTCATACCGGCTTCTTAAATGCCACGGACATTGCAGAGCATTTTGTGAAGCAAGACATGCCTTTTCGGGAAGCTCACGAAATAGTAGGTAAAATGGTAAAATTCTGTGAAAATCATAATAAGGATTTTATTGATTTATCAAAAGAGGATTTAGAGCAAATCGATGACTGGCTGTCATTGGAAAAGCTGCCTGATTTAAGTATAGAAGGCTGTGTTAATGCCAGGGTCTCCTTTGGCGGAACAGCACCAACAGAAGTTCACAGACAAATTAAAGCAGGTGAAGCTTGGATTACAGAACTGGAAAACAGATAGATGTTTTCAGAAAATGAAGGGATATATGACAGCAACTATGTACTAGCTCTTAAGCCTAGAAAGAGAAATCAAAAGAGAAAAAAGACTATTTTGCTTAAATAATATATCGCTTTATCGATGGAAATCGGTATCAAAATATATAGATAATATAATAAATTCAGAGATGAGATAAATGACCTGAAGCAGCATGCTTTAGGTCATTTTTTTACTAACGCTTTGCCATGATAAATAGAAATAGCAACGGTTTGAGAGATTTTTTATTTTCTTAAAAAAGACTAGGAACTTTCATAGATAAGTGATAGAATGAAGAAAAACGAGCATAGCTTTGATTAGGGGAGGATTTTAAAATGACACAGACAGTAGATCCAAGTAAGGCGTATATTGCTGAATATATTCAAAGAGCAAGAAAAGCCCAGACTCAATTTGAAAAGTTCAGTCAGGAACAAGTGGATAATGCGGTGAAAATCTTGGCCAAGGTGGTTATAGATAATGCGGAGATGCTTGCCGAAATGGCGGTTGAAGAAACCGGCATGGGAAATTATGCAGACAAAGTTGCAAAAAATAAAAATAAAGCAAGAATTATTTGGAATAGCCTGAGAGGTAAAAAATCCAGGGGAATCATCGAAAGAGATGAGGTAACAGGCATTACAAAAATCGCCAAACCGGTAGGTGTTGTAGCGGCGATTACTCCTTGTACGAATCCGATTGTAACTCCTATGAGCAATGCCATGTTTGCCTTGAAATGCGGAAATGCAATTATCATAACGCCCCATCATAAGGCAATAAAATGCTCCACTAAAACGGTGGAACTGATTAATGCTGAGCTGGAAAAACAGGGATATCCGGAGAACCTTATTCAGAT
>DKLE01000111.1:7440-16174 GCA_002455605.1 Firmicutes bacterium UBA6648 | reverse complement strand
ATTTCAATCCACACTTCTGCGTGAGAAGTGACCCAAAGTCTGCTAGTAAAAAGAAACATTTAGAAATATTTCAATCCACACTTCTGCGTGAGAAGTGACCCTCACCAAAACGTTGAAAAATGCAAGGTTTTAAATTTCAATCCACACTTCTGCGTGAGAAGTGACCCGCTTTGTGCCTTTGTCACCAACTCTCCACCTTATTTCAATCCACACTTCTGCGTGAGAAGTGACAGCAAAAGTACATGTTTTTGCTAGATAAAACTGCACTTTTACAATTATTTTAAAAAAACGCAATACTCGTATTACTTTTTATTACATATATTACATATTATATAACAAATTATTATATAATTCTGGTGCGAAAGCTCCCACTATTTTATGTGCACTCCATGTTCGCACTAGTAAAGAAGTAATCCTTTTACATCATAACTTTGCTTTGCACCAATATGTTCAACTTTATTTTTGTAGTTATCTCCTAAATAATAAAATCTTAAACTATCTTTTTCTTTATCTATGATGTCTTCGAGTATAGCTTTAACTTGCCTACACTTAGCAGTATCCATTACACATTCAAAAACAGAATTTTGAACACGCTGGCCATAATTAACACATTGCTTTGCAACTTGCCGTAATCTTTTTTTACCCGCTGTATTTTCTGTATTGACATCATAGGTTATAAGAACTAACACTAAACCTCACCTACTTCCACATAAACGGTGGATATTCATCGATATCGCCGCGAATATATCTTGCTAAAAGCATTGCTTGTACATAGGGTACCATTCCCCATTCCACCTTTTCATCTAAAAAAGGATGTTTAATAATCTCCTGCTTCTTTTCCTGCCATGCTGTTAAAAATAATTTACGAGCTTCATCTTGCATAATTACAGCACCGCTTTCTTTTTTTAGAAACCCTTTATCATTAATAATTCTTTTATTAATTAATGTTAAGACAAATCTGTCCGCCATAACTGCTCGAAATTCTTCCATTAAATCTAATGCCAAAGAAATTCGTCCCGGTCTATCTCTGTGCAAAAATCCCACATAAGGATCAAAGCCTACAGCTTCAAGCGCAGATGCACACATTCCTGCCAGTAATGAATAAGTAAAGGACATCATAGTATTTACATTATCTAAAGGAGGCCTTCTATTTCTCCCATTAAAGAAGAACTTTTCCTTCTGCTGTAGTATTAGTTCATCAAAGGCTGAAAAATAGACTGACGCAGCTTCTCCTTCTATACCTCTCAGCTTTTCCAGATTTTCTGCAACCCTAGATTCCTTGATTGAATTGCTCAAGAATTTAGACTTTGATTTTAACTTTTCTGCATCTACTCTAAGCGGATAATCACGTATGGCGCGTTCCAACACCCATTTTGAGTTATATATTTTCCCTGTTATAAAGTTTTGCGCTATCTTTGAGCTACGACTTTCATCATCAGAAATTCGATACTGTTCTTTTCTTAAAGTAACATTGCCTCGAACTTCACCTGAAATTCTTGCTAAAAATCTGCCATGAGATGACATAAAGCTCAAAGCTATATTATTTTTCGCACAAGCACCCATCAAAGCAGGACTTGCCCCTGTATATCCAAAAGTGACAATGCCTTCTAAATTATGAAGCGGGAGTCTTCCAATTTCATTTCCTTCTAAGGATATTACCACATTTTGTCCATCCAAAGATAAATAACGATTTGGATTAGAAACATACAGAGTATTCAAGAGTTTTTTCATTAGCTTTCCTCCCCAATCAAGCCTTCTATATAATCTTTGGCTGACTTATTTTTACATAATACTGGTAGACATAAATCTTTTAAAGAGCAAGCATTACAGCTTTTAGTACGCTTTACTTTCGGTGTGTATCGTCTATCATACATTTGATGCATTTCTTCAAAAAGCTGTTTAACCTTTTCTCTATAATCGTCTTCAAAGTTCACTTCAATCCGATGCCTGATATCCCAATAAAACAAATATCCCTTATCAATATGGCAACAAAGCATTTCCTCCAAACACATAGCCTGTGCAGTCAGCTGCATTATATCAATATCATTTGTCTTGGGTTGTCCGCGTTTATATTCCACCGGAACAACCCTATAAGTCTCTTCTCTTCCTTGTAACTGTATTCCCTCTTCACTTTTATAAAATTCTACAACATCACATTCTCCGGTTGTTCCAAGTTCCCTCGAATGTATAGAGACTCCCCTAGAAACAATTAAATCACCACGTTTTTGCGAAAAAAATTTATCATGTGCGTTTTCATGAATTAAGTTTCCTTCAACAGTTCGTAGATTTTCATTCCATTGCTGCTCAATATGTATTAAAGCCCACTGCCGGCGGCAAAATGCAAAATGCTGGATTCCTGATAAGCTTAAAAATTCCTCTTCTTTATAATCCTTCATATTGTTCACACTGTAGACTATCAAGCGGAGTTAATGTAATTTCATAATCTGCCATAGTATCAGTACGCTCTTCAGCCACCAGTTTTACTTCTAAAGAGTTGTGTACTTTGGCTACAGAATACTGTCCGATCTTGTTATTATGTCTCCACCAATAAAGTTTTTCAACTGTCATTGAACCTTCGGGTCTTGCTGAAGAACAGTCATTTACAAATAAAGTTCTAAAAGCCTCCTTCATCTTCTCCGCATCTTCCTCTGTAAAACCTGTCTTTTCAGCAAGTTGCACATTTATACTTCCTTTAATTACATATACACCAAAATCGACTCTATGCTTCATTCCCATGGTATCTGAACTTTTTTTGCCTATATCCTTCGTTTCACTATTTACACTTTTCGTAATTTGCGTACTTGTAATATCAACCGTTTCTACGCTAAATGCAGGCTGTATTGAAACTGGTCCCCTCACTCCTACGGATACCCCGTCTGTTTTATCCCCTTTAAAAGCAAAAACTTGGCCAAAACTTCTAACATCAATCCAGTTGCTGCAGGCTATTTGGGCATATTTTTCTTTATCTTTTTCAGCAGTCTTTAATTCAGTATTAGCATCTGCTCTTTCACGCAAGCTTCGATGTCCATCTATGTTCTTATCATCTGACTGAACAAAAACATTTTCCCCCATATCCATCAGTCTATTTCTTATCTTTCTCTTAATACAAACGTCAGATATTTCACCTAGCCCTTTAAATGTCTTTCGTGGCTGATTCCCATTCAATGGATCTCCATTTGGATTAGCATTTTTACATGAAATAACTACTGCAAAATCAATTTTATTTTGTAATACTGACATAATAAACCTCCAATTATTATCACTCTCGTTTACTCTTTATTTTTTGTTTTAACTTACTCTTCCTCTTGGGAAACTTTTTTCGTAAAACCCTCATTTAATTGTGAAAAAAAGCCAAGCGCCATAGTGCCATCAAGATTTTTTGCTTCCTTAAATTCTTCTTGTGGTATTTTCGAAGATATTTCTTCCAATCGCTTTTGAAAATATTCTTTTAATCCCGGTACCTTATTTTCTAAATAGTTAAAATATGGTATCAGAGACTTGCAGATAATCATCCATGTCGAATTAGGATGCTCCTGAAATTTGGTAAAGTATCGCATCGCAGCGGTCTCTCTTGTTTCACCTTTCAGGTATAATGCTTTACCTTCAATCATATCCGCTACCGCAAGCATTCGACCACAAAGATAAGCTAAATCCGTACACTCTTTTTGTAATTCCACAGTCCATTCCTCCCTATTTAATTGATTACTCTTATCGTACTTATATTTTTTTACTAATGAGCAACAAATGCTGAGTACTTTTCTCCAATTGTTTATATTTTTATAATTTTGAGGATGACAAACATTCCTGAAAGCACTTTGTACAATATCATACGGTAAAGCATCTCCATCAATAATGCAGTGCAATACTCTCTCAACTGTAACGGCACCAAGTTTATTATCAATTTCAAGAAAAGTTCTTTCCGTTCCAAATGCTGCTAATGCAATATCCTTTGGAGAAGGAGCGCCCATAAACTCTAAAAGCTTATTGTCTTTATCAAAGTGATATCTATGTTTCCATTCGCAGCTTTTATGCCACTCCAAAACTCTGTCTACCAGTTCATTTTGCAGAATCTCCCTATAAAACGTTATGGCCATACGGCCAGTAGTTGCGGAATCAACACCTATAATAGCAATATCTTCCTGACTCTGTAGGTCCTTACATCTAAAACCACTTATAAAATCGTTAAAGTTTTTTGCAGAGATTTCTGCAGTATATTCCTTTTTTTCAGTGTCTTGCAGGAGTGCTTCTAATGAATCTTCATATATACCTGGCATATAAAAACCCTTTGCACTCCACAATAGAAATACTTTTGTTGAACCGTAACTCCTGCCTTGCTTTTTAATTAGATACTTAAGGGCATTGTGTGCCTTTTGAGAAATCTCATAACTAATTAAAGCTGCTTCATCAAAGTCTAAAAATCTCCCTTTGTATGTAAGACCTGAACTGTCATTGGCCGAAATTAATTTTGCTTTATCTCCTGTATTTCTGATTTTATTTGGATGATTCACTGTACAAGAACACTCTTCGCCTGTAACACTGCATACTCCATTCTTACTGCGCCTACTTAAATAATATTTAATATAATCATTTTGCAATCTTTGATCCTCCCACAAAGCGGTCGTATTATCCTCATCACATATCACACGGAATCGAACAAAAGCGTCGCTTTGATTTCCTGGGGTCACTTTATAAATTTCCGGTGTAGTAGCTTTATCTGTCCATTTTTCAATCAACTTACTATCCTTATCACAATGGAGTACTCCCGCTTCTACTAAATCACTAATTAGATTGCCTTTTTCCAGATATTGAAGTAATATTTTGACTTTCTTGTTACTATAATTAGAACTGCACCATTTACGTAAATCTTCTATATACTTTACATGAAACTTAGAGCCTTTTTCTCCGCCAAAAGCTGCATAATCTGCTGCCATATATTGAAGCTTGTCCATAAGGGGATGATGGATAGGTGTTTTTCCAGAACGTCCTGCAGATTCTTCCGTGCATGGAATTAATGTCTCCGCTTGCTTTTTCTCCACAACCATTGCAGACACAAATTGGCTTGCCTGATTAATAGTTACTTCAATCTGGGCATTTTGTGTTGTATGCGCTATAGGTAAAAGCCCTATTATTCCGCCATCAACCTGAGAAAGATTTTCATAAGTTTTATATAAGGAAGTTAACCAGCTCATGCCTCATCCTCCTCATACCCCTCTAATAATCCTTCTTCATTGACTCCCCTAAAGTTAATGCCGTCTGAAAAGGTTTTCATTTGGTATTTGTGGAGCTCCCTTATCTTCGTATGGTCCTGAGCTTGTCCAAATTCTATAATACCGTTTACCATTTTAGGTTCCCAAAACCTGGCATAAAAACGGTTTTCTCCATTATCATCCGGATAAGAAAATCCAAAAAACTGCATACCAAATCCTAATTCACCATAATTATCATAATAACCTTCTCCAGATTCAAATTTACACGGCTCTACATATCCTTGACACTCTCTTACTCCAAGAAAAATATCTCTTCGACCACCTTTTTCCAGACATCTTTTGGCTATAAAGTAATGTTTATTTTCATTAAAATCTGCCTCTAAATCCTTTCGATTATAATTAAATTCAAAGTGGGCTTTTACCTGATATTCAACATCATTTAAATAGGTATAATAAGCTAAATCATTACCGCCACTATAATGAATAGGCCGAATCCCCTTTGATTCTGTTTTTATTGGTTTCATGATTCGCACCTTATCAATTACCCATTTTATACTGGGCTTCCAATAAATAGATTCTGTAATACCTACTAATGCCTGGTAAGTTGGAACCATTAAAGTCATCTTTTCACCACCTATTTTGGTTACTGGATCAGTGAATAGTGCGTATCGTCCATATACACGATAAGTAATTGCATTCTCCATACACATAAAATATTTTAAATTAGTCTTTAAAATCTTATTTATCCATCATTCATTGTGTACATGCCATTACAAGAGCAATGGCATGGATGATTATTTTTACTGTAATTATTCAACTAATTTAAAATATTGTATTCCTCCCTTCTCACTATGTAAATTTAACTTGTAATTTTGCGTGCTTTGTTTTTAATAAAATAAAGAGTGTCATCACAATAATTAATACTAATCTTAATCGAAAAATTAAAATTATACTTCATTCTTGCACCTCCTCGTTCCATATATTTCAATAATATGGTCTAAACATTTTTACTAATATAGTATTATAATTGAAGGTATATTGTTCCTTTTTTGTTATAAAATCATGCGATGGCTAATATTCTAATTGTATAAGCCATCACGTTGTGGTGTGGATTGAAATAATAACATGGTCTATTGTAATCGTAATCGGATCGTTCCCTATTCATTTAGGTGAATAGGGGATATTCCTTTCTAATAGCCAACTAATGCTTTCATCTTTCTGCCCTCCACTACTACCCCTAATTCCTCATCATAAAATTCTTCATTTAAACTCCAAATTTCACTTTCTGTATTAAAAACTATACCCCCATTCCTTTTCAGTTGTTCGAACACTCCTTGTGATAAATTAACCATATATTGTTGTGCTTTTCTAATCATTTTCTTTTTTTCTTCCATCCTTGCCTGTCCATTTAATTCTAATATGAAAGTTTTCCCTTCATTATAAGGTACTAATACAGAAATAGAACACTCATCAATTACCTGGAAGTATTTTGCTGCAGTTTTTAGTTGAAAAGCCATTTCAAGCGGGAATTTCGTCCCATATCTTTCTTCATAATCCGACTTTTCTTTTACTGCACTCAACATCTCGAACAATTTTCTTTGTCCATAATTTGTTTCTACAGGATAGTCCAATTTTTCCTGTATCTTTTTATCATTCAGAAACAATGAGTAATACCGTTCCATAGCCATGGGTGATAACAATTCATTTTCGAATTTTTCAGGAGCATTTTTAAATATATCTAGCAATTCTTCAGTGTGTTTCTCTCCTAAAGCAATTTCATCCAAATTTCCCAATTTCTCATCCTCTAGCTCAAAGATATACGCATATTTCGTCTCACATTCACCATGCCGGTTTCCTCTGCCAGCCGCCTGCGCTATAGAGTCCATCCCTGCGATATGCCTTATAACACAAGAAAAGCTGATGTCCACTCCCGCCTCAATTAGTTGTGTACTTACACATATTAATTTTTTTCCTTCTTTCAATCTTTCTTTTATTTCCGCAATATTTTCCTTTCGATGTAATGGACATAAATTTGTGCTTAAATAATATAAATCCAAATCCGTTTTATCGTGCTGCTTTTTCAACTTCTTAAAAACATTTTCTGCGGTTATCTTAGTATTTAGTATAATTAATATAGATACTTCTGCCTGAATTTGTTCATCAATAAAATCAATTAATCTGTCGTAAGTAAATTTTTTCTTTTCACGCTTATCTAATACTTCTACTCTCTTAAATTGATGAAATTTATCTATCATATCTTCAATTATCTCACCGTCAACTTTCAACGGATTTTTAACTTTATGCAATAAGGGTTGAGTTGCAGTACATAGGAGCACTGTATTCTGTGCGAACTCTGATAAAAATTTGACTGTTTCGTTGAACATAGAAATACATTTTACTGGCAATGCCTGTATTTCATCAAATATTATTATAGAGTCGCTAATATTGTGCATCCTCCTCATACTCTGAGTCCCCGATGCAAAAAACGTGTTTAGGAATTGAACCATTGTTGTGAAAATAATAGGGGAATCCCACTGTTCTGTTAACAATCTGTATTTTCTCCTGAACTCATCGTCATCCTCTTCCCCTTCCGCTAAAACATTAGAATGATGCTCCAGCAGATATTCTTTGGCTTCTAATATGCTTCTTACCTCTTCGGCATTTTGTTCTATGATCGTAGTAAAAGGTAAAATATACATAATATGCTTTTTTTCATATTCTATGGCATGTTCTATAGCATACCTCAAGCTGGAAAGAGTTTTTCCTCCTCCCGTTGGTACAGTTAACGTATATATTCCTGAAGGATTCACACTGAAAGTCCTGCACTGTTCCAAAATGTCATTTCTTAGGCCTGCAATTTTCTCCTCCAATTCTGTTTTATGCTCTTTTTGTAGAAAAGATTTTTCCCTGATAGATAAGTGATCACTAAAATTCATCCAAAGCTCTTTATAATCAATCTCTGATTTTTCATCAGCTTTGGACATAAATAAATAGGTATCATATCTGTCCGCATCTATTAGGCAGCTATATACATATTTTACCAATAGATGGATACTGAACATATTGTTTATCTCTTTGTTTTTTATTATTTGAGATATAATCCGTTCGATTTCATTAACAGAATCGTGAAATAATGCATCCAGTTCTTCATAACCACAAACTCTCTCTAAAAACCGATTTAAAGCCTGCTGATATCTTTCATCCTTATTTTCAGTTTTTTCCTTAAGCTTAATTGTTAGATCGGGAGATAAAAAATCTTCCATTCCTCCATGATGATAGCAAATAGTCATGGCTAAAATCTCAGCCGTTATTTTTTCATAAATAGATCCCTTATGATATCTTTCCATTACCATGATGGCTCCATGACGTCCATGAGGTACGGTTCCTTTTTCCACAGATTGTCCGTAAGCTTGTTGACTAACTGACCTCCAAAAATAATCACAAAATTCATCCGTAAACTTTCCCATATCGTGAAGCAGCCCAGCAAGTCCACAAGTATTAGATAGTCCAATTGAATAACCATATTT
>DKLE01000111.1:0-7431 GCA_002455605.1 Firmicutes bacterium UBA6648 | reverse complement strand
GTCCTCAACATTTTTTACATGCTCTTCTACTGTCTGTACTTCATTATCTTCTATTCTATAATGTGCCGGGAAAATTCTTTTTTTCAGATATTTTAGTTCCATTAAAATCCTCCATTTAGTAACATTTTAACACAAACCTTTATCTACTTTTTATACGAACAAACTATTTAATTCGACACTTTTCAACATTCTTTGTCATCTATATAAAATTGAAGGCTTAACTATTTAATGGCCTACTTAGAGTGACGTTGTTATTTTCCCATTGACACTGTACTACCCCCCATAGTACACTTGTTTATTGTAAAGGAGGTGTTTTGTATGTTTCAGCTAGATTTAAAGAGCAGAAAGACAATATACGAACAAATCGTTGATAACCTCAAAGAATTAATGATTGCAGAAGTTTTAAAGCCTGAGGATAAACTGCCTTCTGTTAGGGAATTATCCAAGACTTTAACGGTAAATCCAAATACGATTCAGAAAGCATACCGTGAGTTGGAATATCAAGGTTATGTCTATACCGTAACCGGTCTTGGCACTTTTGTCGCTGCACCAAATAAAGCAGAAATAAATCCCGTTCAATTAGAGGAAATCATTACCCGAATAAAAACAGATATCAGGGAGCTGTATTTCCTTGGTTTAAGCTTTGAAGAAATAAAAAAGATGATTCTTCAGTTAATTGAAAAAAGAGGTGAAAATAAATGATTAAAGTCATTGATGTAAACAAAAACTTTGACCAGTTTAAAGCTTTAGTTGATTTAAACATTAACGTAAACAAGGGATCCATATATGGCCTGGTGGGCACCAACGGTGCGGGCAAAACCACCATTATAAAACACATAACCGGTATCATCCGACCGGATTCAGGGCATATAACCATAGATGGAGAAAATGTTTTTGATAATAAACAGGTTAAGCAGAAAATGGGATTTATACCAGACGATCTCTTCTTCTTTTCTACCTATAATCTTAAGGAAATGTCCAAATTTTATAAACAGCTCTATCCAAACTGGAGTCAGGAGAGATACGATCATATGACGGTACAGTTCGGGCTCAGTGAAAAAAACAAACTGTCCAAATTCTCAAAAGGTATGCAAAAGCAAGCTGCTTTTATATTGACTATGTCAACCATGCCGGACTATCTTATTCTAGATGAACCCATAGACGGACTGGATCCCATAGTCAGGAAGTTGGTTTGGAAATACATTGTAGAGGATGTAGCCGAGAGAGAAATGACAGTTCTGGTATCCTCACACAATTTAAAGGAATTAGAAGGAATATGTGATTCCATCGGTATCCTTTCCAAAGGTCATATGATGATGGAACGTGACTTGGATGAATTAAAATCCGATATACATAAAATCCAGGTGGCCTACAAGGAACAGCCGGAAAACCCTTATAAGAATTTAAACGTCCTTCATCACGAGAAAAGAGGTACCGTGGATTTGCTTATTATTCGGGATAAAAAAGAATATGTAGAGCAAATAATCCAGGAAAGCAACCCGGTTTTGTTTGACCTGCTGCCTCTCACCTTGGAAGAAATATTTATATATGAATTAGGAGGTGCTGATCATGAAATCCAAAGCATCATATTTTAGTATATCCATTCCACTGATAAAAGAAAATTTAAGAAGATTCTGGGCCATACCCGCTATTGGTTTTTTAGCTTACTTTTTATCCAGCGTGTTTCCCATCCTGATGAGCTATAACCATATTAACAGCATGTACGGCTATATACAAATGTGCCTGACCAATCAACAGCCGTTTTTCATGTGTGTACATTTAATTCTTCCTATTATTACAGCTGTCATTGTATACCGATATATCCAAAGCTCAAGCTCTGTAACCGCCATGCATTCCATGCCCTTTACAAGATCACAGCTTTTTAACAGCAGCCTGGCTTCAGGCCTTCTTCTGATCATTCTTCCGCTGCTGGCCAACGGATTAATCCTCCTTCTCATAGCGAAACCGACTTATGACTATTCCATGTATATCGACTATGAGAAAATGACCGCTTTAACGGACAACGCGGTTGATATTTTTACTCGAATCAATGTATTGAACTGGATTTGGCAGTCTATCATAGTTGTATTAGTTATTTATGCTATATCCATATTTGCCGGAATGGTAACAGGAAATGCAGTTATGCATTTTTCTTTGGCCTTTGGATTTAACTTTCTGGCTCCGGCTTTATATTTGACCTTTATTACTTATTGCTCCGACTATTTATTTGGCTTTACTTCAGAAGGAGTTCACCAAAATATATTAGTGGGTCTTTCCCCATATACCGAGGTATTTGTAAGTGACGGGAAATTTTCCCCACCCTTGCAGCTGTATTACATAATTGCCTCTCTTGTTCTTATCATTATTTGTGCAGTTTTATACCAGAAACGGCAGATGGAGAATTCAGGAGAATCTATTGTATTTAAATTTATGGTTCCCACCATCTGCTATCTAATTGCTTATTTTGGCATGTCTCTGATGGGCTATTATTTCTCCGCTTTAAGCAGCAATAATGATTCACAAAACACTGATGTGTATTTCTATGCAGGACTTATAGCCGGTGCAGTAATTTCCTTTATCATAGGCCGGATGATTGTGCTTAAAACACCTCGAATCTTTAATATTCAGTCATTAAAGAGCTTTGGACTTTATGCGATTATAGCGGCCCTGTTTGTTTGTTCCATCACTTTGGATCTAATGGGTTTCGAAAATAGAATCCCTGCCGCTTCCAAAATACGTGGGGTTTCATCTACTAACTTTGACTTTTCGGATGATGGGGGAAGATATTCCCTGAATTTATTCCGCTCCCCAACCGCCGATTTATCGGAGCAAGATAACTCTTATTATTCTTTTAAATATTCTGATCCGCAGAACATTGAAGCACTCATGGCCCTGCATCAGGAAATCGTCAATAAAAAGGATAAAATACAAGAAGAGCAAAAACGAAATGTACAGACTTTTTCAATCAACTTATTTTATAATATTTCTCATCCTTTAGGGTTACAGAGGACATATACCTTAACCTATGACAGAATATTAAAGAATAAATACCTGAAACAATTGTATGAATCCCTGGAATTTAAATCATATTTTTCTTTCAGCAATTTAAATTACAAAAATATCAATAGCCTTACGCTGGAAAATATTTATTTCTATGACGATAATACAGCGGCTCAGCTTGTTATTACTGACAGCAATAAAATCTCCAGTTTATTGAAAGCTATGGAGAAGGATTTTCAAAACAGGCTGTATGAAGATGCTATCAGCAGAAAGCACGCTTACTGTACCATCAATATTGACTTGAATTATTTAGATATGAATGACAAGCTTCAAAAAAATTCCTTTAATACTAAGGTTTTATTAACAGATACAGAAACAATAAAGTGGCTGAAGGATAACGGCTACGCCGGATATTTGGAATGCAGTGCAGATATGGTAGAAGAAATCGTCTTTACCGAGTATGATTCAGAAAAGGAAATAGATTATTCCGCCACAGTACAATCAAAAGATATTCTTAATGAAGAATCGGAAAAACAACTGGTTATAACTGACAAAAAACAGATACAGGAGATTCTAGATAACTATTCCAGCTACCAGTATGATTATGATAAATATTATCAAGGCTACATTGTTTATAACAGGATGAATGGTTATTCCCAAGCCTATTCCGATACCATTTTCTTTGAAACCAACAATGCACCACACTATATAACCGAGTTTTTTCAAAAATAAAAACAGAGCTTAACCAAGCTCCATTTTCAGACTGAAGGCAAGATATTGATTTACCTTCAGTCTTTTTTATATTGATTAAGCTCTCTTAATCAGTCCAAAACAATTCTAAAATTTCCTATCATAAAGAAGAGCTGCATTCAAGACAACAAGCACCGAACCGGCATTATGAACCAATGCCCCGGTTATAGGATTGAGGAGTCCAAGAACCGACAAGGTTATTGCTACTGCATTTATCATCATAGAAGCCATAATATTTCCTTTGATAGTATTTAAAGTCGAGCAGGAAAGACGTTTCAGGTATGGTATCTTTGAAATATCGTCCCCCATCAGTGCAATATCGGCGGCTTCAATGGCAATGTCACTTCCTATACTCCCCATAGCAACTCCCACATTTGCCGTTTTTAAGGCAGGGGCATCGTTTACGCCATCACCTATCATGCAGATATACCCGCCTGTCTCTTGCAGTCTTACAATATTTTCTACTTTTTCCTCCGGCAGCAGCTCTGCAAAAACAGCAGTTATTCCCGCCTGTTCTGCCAGATATTCTGCTGTTTTCTTATTATCACCAGAAAGAAGAATGGTTTTTGTATTCATTTCTGAAAGCTGTTCTATCATTTCTTTTGCAGTAGAACGTATCCTGTCAGATAGCCCCACAGCACCTGCACATTCTCCATCCAAAGCTATTAAAATCAAAGCTTTCCCCTGCATACGAAGGTTCTCCAAAACAGCTGACTGATCCTGGCCAATGGATATTCCATGGCTCAAAAGATATTTCTCACTGCCGCAATAAAGTTTTCTTCCGGAAATGCTGGCACAAATACCCTTTCCTGCTTCCATGGAAAATTCTTCTGCTTGAACCAAGTGACTTTTTTTATCCCTAGCGTAATTAACAATTGCTTTACCCAACGGGTGCTCACTCTTTGCCTCTGCAGAAGCAGCCAGCATCAATAATTCTTCCTGGGAAACTGTTTCATTAAAAGAAATCATATCACTGACCTCCAGTTTTCCATAAGTAAGCGTACCCGTTTTATCAAAGGCAATCATATTCACTTTTCCCATCTTTTCAAGTGCTTCACCGGATTTAATAATCACGCCGTGTTTGGCTGCCTGACCAATAGCCGCCATAATAGAAGTAGGTGTTGCAAGAGCCAAAGCACAGGGGCAAAATACTACCAGCACAGTAACAGCCCGATTTAAAGCTTCCATAGGCTCTGCCCCGGAAGCCCACACGATCAAGAATGTACCAATGGCTATAAGTAAGGCAATAGGCACCAGCCATACAGCCCATTTATCTACGACACGCTGCATGGGAGCTTTTTTATTTTCTGCTTCTTTAACTAGATTGATGAGCTTTTGAAGAGATGAGTCTTCACCCACATTGGTTGCTTGAATATCAATTGCTCCAAAACAATTCAACGTACCGCAAAATACTTCTTCACCAACCGATTTATCCACAGGAATAGATTCTCCTGTCATAATGGACTGATCAACAGAACTGCTTCCTGAGATAATCTTTCCGTCTACCGGAATTATTTCCCCCGGCAAGATGCGAAGCAGATCGCCGGCTTTAATCTCTTCTGCCAGTATGACTTCTTCCTCTATGCACCCTTCCTTTTCAATCAATTTCCGACCTTCAACCGGTGCAAGAGCTATGAGCTTTGAAAGCCCTTTTTTAGCACGGGCCACAGTCATGTCTTCCAGAATGGCACCGATAGCCATGATAAAGGCCACTTCTCCCGCAGCAAATAATTCTCCGATGGAAAGAGAGGCAATCATTGCAATAGAAATAAGTAAAGCAGAAGAAATCCACTTTTCATAAATCAATCTTGTCATCGCCAGATAAATCAGCGGAAAACCTGAAATAATTACCGAAGCCCAGGCAGGATCAATTGCCATCTCTTTTCCTGTCAGCATCAAAACGAGACTGATTAATAGAAAAATCCCAGATAGAACAGTCATCCGGATTCCCGCTAAAACATCACTGATTTTTTTAACCATGTATTTCCTCCTACTATGCATTGCTTGACTTTTTTGCAGGTGTTCAGTACAATCTATATGATATCGAACACATTGTTCGATATCAGTATATTAAGCTTTTCTGGTGGCAGCAACATTCAAAAAAACAAGATTGTACATTACCGAACATTTTTTAAAAATTGTTCAGTCAGGAGATAGGATGGATAGACGGCAGCAAAAAACAAGAAATGCAATATTTTCAGCATTCAGCACCTTATTAGCCTCAAAAAACTATACTAAAATTACGGTGCAGGAAATTATTGATGAAGCAAATGTAGGTAGGAGTACCTTCTATTCTCATTTTGAGACTAAGGATGATTTACTGAAGGCCATGTGTACCGATTTGTTCGAGCATGTATTTTCAGACAGCCTGAACTCAGAGAATACTCATGATTTTTCTTTATCCGTTGGAAACCCAGACACAATGATTACACACATACTTTATCATCTTCGGGATAATAAAAAGAACATTATCGGAATTCTCACATGCGAAAGCGGGGATATATTTTTACGTTTTTTTAAACAATACCTCAATGAATTAATTTCCGTACATTTCCTAAATAGTATAGAACGAAACAATACCCATATACCTGATGATTTTCTGCTTAATCACATTTCAGGCAGCTTTGTAGAGATGGTTCACTGGTGGAAAAAAAACAATATGAAACAATCTCCGGAAGAATTGGCCAAATATTTTTCCGCAGTGATTAAACCTATTCTTTAACTTTAGTTCCCGATTCAGACCTCTCCCCTTCACTTATACAAAAAGTGCGCTCTCTTTTCCGAGAACGCACTTTTTTCTGAATTATTTCTATTTAATTATAGGCTTTCCTGATCTCCCACAAGCACTTGATTATTTTCATCTATACCCATTACCTTTTCTCCCGCATCCCGAAGCGCCTTTACATATTCCATTGCTTCTCTGCTGATTAATTCTCCCGGACATATAAGAGGGATTCCAGGAGGATATGGTATGATGGAAAGAGCACAAACAAGTCCCTGTGCCTGCTCCAAGGCTACATGCTTTTTTTTCTTGGGTATTTCATGAAGCTTTTCCTGTCTAGGTATGTCCTTGGACAATTCTGCAAAATCCACCCTAGCATGATTCTCTGCCTCCTTCTGCTGCCCGGACATATTTGTCTCACTTATCTTTCTTAAAACCTGCAGCAGTCTTTCATAGTCTTCCGTCACATTGCCGATACCGGTCATGCACATGACAATATTTCCCGTAACCAGCTCTACAAAAATATTTTCTCTCATTAAGTACTTTTCCAACTCATGACCGGATAGACCGCAGAAGCTCATATCCAAATTAATTTTAGTCCAGTCCATGTTGGATCCGGTATTAATAACCTTTAATCCTTCTATTTTTCCTGCTGCCTTATAAAATTCAGTCAGATTATACTTCCAATCCTGGATCAAACTTTTTCCGCTTCCCTCAAGCAAATCTGCATTGATGTCCAGGGAAGCCATCAACAGATAGGAGGGACTGGTGCTTTCCATCATCTGAAGCTTATCTTCCAGTTCACCTAAATCAATCTTATCCGTATTCACATTCAAAACCGCACTTTGAGTAAAGGACGCCAAAGTTTTATGAATACTGTTTACAACAATATCCGCACCGCATTCTTCAGCGGATTGAGGTAATAAATGACCATCTTCTCTGTTATCCTTGCTGTCCGT
>DKLE01000217.1 GCA_002455605.1 Firmicutes bacterium UBA6648 | reverse complement strand
ACAGCCTGCTCTTTATTTTTCTGTTAATGGTACTATAAAACTCTCTCCCAGAACTGTAAAATCATTACTCATTCGTCCGCTTTTTTCCGGCATTTCTACCGCATATAGCTTTAAAGTCAGATATTCTGCCCCTTCTCCGATGCCCTCACAAACCGAAGATATGTTCAACCTTCCGCGCTTTTCTCGCCCTTTCATATAGCTCAGGTCAAATTCCACTTGATTTCCTAAATTATCCGTTCCTTCCAGCTTCAGATCATACATAGGATCCTGCACATAATCCCAATTTTGGAGCTTAAAATAGATCTTTTGGCCCAGATTATTTGAAGTATATTCCGTTAAAACAACTCCACTGCCGTTAGGCAGTTTAAAGGACTGATCTAAGGCAAAATGCTTAGTATCTGCTGCCAGTTTTTCTCCGTCCGTCTCAAATTGAAAATTCCAATTTCCTTTTGTCTTCTCTTCTCCCCTCCACATACTGCTATAGATGATCTCAATATTCAATTTTCCACTGGTATCTACATTTTCCAGTTCATAATCCATTACGGACTCCCTGGTATAAGAATCGATCTGCCTGCTGACTCCTCCTCCGGCTACAGAAACCTGTTTTCCATTCACATAAACGTCCGCTGTTTCAGTCCCACTGCTTTCAGAAAATTTTTCATCTGACCTGACCGAAGCGGATACGATTAATTGATCTTTATCCAGAATAACTTCATTCAAGGTAACCGTATACCCTTTATCTCTCTTAGAGGTTCCCACTACAGTTGTATAATCCTGCAAATTATTCTCTATACCCAAAAATTCACCAATTTTCCATGCCACATTTTTAGCTGCTGCATAAGCAGTATCATTGTAAGTGATTATCCCGGCGAAAAGAATCAATACTGCCGCACAGGCGGCTGTCCCTGCATATCTCCTGCTGTGCCTCCTATTCCCTTGGCCTTTTCCTATGGTTCCTCTGATATTTTTAAATAATTTTCTCTTTTCCTCCTCTGTCAGGCTTTCTGCATCATAACTATCTATATTGGTATTCACTTCATTTAATAAGGTATAAATCTCTTTCATAAGCTGCTCCCCCTTCCGATTTCTGTTAGATATTTCCTCAGTTTCTTCTTCCCTCTTGATACATGATTATAAACGGCGGTTTCTTTCATTCCCATTGATGCGGATATTTCCTTCACCGACTCACCTTTCCAAAACATCCGCTCAAATATCCCCCTATCCTGTTTATTCAGACAAGCAAGCATTTCTCTCATTTCTTCATTGATTTCTTCTTCCAACCGCCTAAGGCTGTTTGTTGCATCTGCTGTTTCTTCTGCCGTGTTTAACGGTTCCTCTTTGATTCTTTTCAGATATTTGCGTTTGCAGTCAATGGCTTTATATCGGCTTACCCCTGCCAGCCAATTTTCAAAACTACTTTTACTCCGATCAAAGGAAGCTATATGTTGCCACACAGCCAGTAACACATCGTTGATACATTCATCTATCAGCTCAGGCTGTTGCTGTAAATGTTTTTTGGCAACCGTTTTAATAATCCAGCCATATTGTTGGATAACAAACCCCAATGCATCTTCATTTTTTTGCTGGATTTGGACTATAAAATTCTCTTCTGTAATTTTCAAATTGCAGTCCTCCTTTCCCTTTAACAAAACCATTTGTTTAAGATTTTTATTCTGTAAAAGCTCTTACATATAATAATTCGTGTTGTTACTATGGTTTTCTATCACCTTTTAAAAAAACTCCGAAAATTTTCGGAGTTTTTATCTGCTATCTATATATCTATTTCAGAAGGATCCTCTTCGTCCAGCAGATACCATTCAGAATCTGCGAAATTCCCCTCTGCAATCTGGCTAATAGGCATTTTCATATATTTACCTGTTGCCTCCACTGCTATACTCCCATCGGGAAGTAAAATCTGCCCTGTGCCTTCAAAGATTTTTCGGGTATTTCTTGTCATATAGGCCACACCTTTTAAATCAGCTTCTGTGGGCACTGGCTTTTTATACTTTAAACTGAGTTCTACTGTTACCCCCCAGCAATCGGGCTCTTCTATGCATACGGTTCTGCCAATCAACTCATCTAAAACAGCAGCTGAAAGCCCCCCATGAGTTCTTCCCGGATAGCTTTGATGCCAGTCTTCCGTTCGAAATGTGCAGGTGAGCCTCCCATTTTCAATTTCATAAAATCTGGTATTCAAGCTGAATCTATTTTTGGTTCCGCAAACCACACATCTTGCACTGTTGTTCTGTTTTTTTACTACTTTATATTTCATATAGCCACCTATTCATCCCTTCAATATAAAAACTGCGAACTTCAAGTCCGCAGATTTAATAGCACATTTACATTTTATTACTTGTCTATTTTCCAGTCAATAGGTTAATTGTAAAGTTTTTCACTTGATGACTTTTATTCTTTCAGCAAATATACCAGATTCCTGTCATTGGAGAACTGGATCACGTTGTACAGAAACAGAATGTCTGTCATATCTTTTTCTTTTGCTAAATTCAGCAGGCTTTCCTTGTAATACCGTAAATCCACCACGTATATCCGCTGGAAGTGCTGGGTGATAAAAGGAACAAAACAGTTTGCATAGGAATCTTTTACTACCAGGATATTTCGCCCGTTTTCTGCCGTTCCTTCTATAACCGTCAACGGATTATTTCCGCTTAAAAAATAAGAATATTTATCCTTGCTTTTAAGATAGTTTTTATCATAAAGACTGGGCAGTTTTTTTGTCTCTTTTAAACTTTCAATACTCATTCCCACATTATCCATGGAAGGATAGGAGAATTTTTCAATACTATCAGGCATCACCTTGATTCCCGCTGCTTTTGAGTATGTAGTTCCATAAAATTGATCGCTCACTGCCTCAATTTTAAACACATCTGCACTCAACGGCTCTATTTCATTTTTTTGTGCCCAAAGCCTATAAGTATAATAGGCCCCTAATGTAGTCCAATGATGATCCGTCCGGTAATAGATATATTCATCCTTATGTTTTAACAATTCTTCTTCCGGATTGATCAGGCTGCTGTTAAAATAGGACTCCGCTTTTTCTAACAGCTTATATTGTTCCAGGCCAGATGCATACTTCGGCATTTTTTCCCTTAAAATTTCTGATGACGTAGGGACGATTAAGAGAGAAATATTTATTTCTTCATTTTGTTCCTTTGCTTTATTGAGGAAATTCTTTGTATAAATTAAATTTTTCTCAAACTGATTTTTATCAATGTTATCCACTGGAAACAAATAACCGTCTTGACCAAAATAAGCAGTTCCATTATCCTTTTTCCCTGAAATAAAATCAGCCAGGTTCTTTATTTTCACCCATCCGTCTCTGGCAATTATGCTGTCCGATGCGTATGCCTCAAAATTCTTCATATAAGTGCCGCTGACTATATTGGCAGTTTTTAAGACAGGCATTTGCTGCAGATTTCTGTTTTCATTATCCGAGAACTTTTTATCCGGTGTAAGAATACAGAGAACTAAAAGGCAGGCTAAAAGTATTACAAAGCCAGCACTGGTAATTGTTGCTCTTTTATTGCTCATAATACCTCCTCGTTAAAACCTAAAATATAAAAATGGATTATAGCTAGATGCCACTATATAGGCAAAGCTTATTATAAATAATATCAGCAGCCCTATATTTTCTATCATCATACATACTATCGGCCTGTCCTTTAAGACCTTTGAATAGATACATCTCCATAATCTCACCGGCAGTTGGGTAGCCCCAATGATGCCAATAATCAGTATTGTCAGATTGCTGCTCAGTAAGTACCAAGTATACTCGTTTGCAATTCCTGATGAAGAATGAATGCCCATTAAGCTTGCTATATAAGCCTTAATGGAGCTTATATCGTCTATTGCAAATATGACCCAGCTGATAACAACAAGGACCATCGTATACACACCGCATATAGCGGTTCCCCATCTGTCAAACCGGCTTTGGAGTCCCTCCAAAACCCTGCCCAACACGAGCTTTTCCATTGTGAGGATGATACCAAAATATACTCCCCAAATAACAAAATTCCAGCTGGCTCCATGCCATAGTCCTGTCAGCGCCCATACAATAAAAATATTCAGGATCTGACGTGTCATACCATGACGATTGCCTCCCAAGGGAATATAGACATACTCTCTAAACCAGCTGCTTAAAGAAATATGCCATCTGCGCCAGAATTCAGTTATGGATTTAGAAACATACGGGTAATTAAAATTTTCCAGGAAATGAAATCCAAACATTTTTCCTAATCCAATAGCCATGTCCGAGTATCCTGAAAAATCAAAATAGATCTGTAAGGTAAAAGCCACAGCACCAAGCCATGCAGTTCCTGCCGGCAATTGGTCCGGACTTAATTTTGCTACACTTTCCCAGAGCAAGCCTATATTATTCGCAATCAGTACTTTTTTACCCATCCCTATGATAAACCGCTTAACCCCTGAAGCGAATGTAGCCATATCCACCTGTCTGTTCATCAACTGCTCTTCAATGGACTCAAAACGCACGATAGGTCCCGCTATCAGCTGCGGAAATAAAGCTACGTAAGTTCCAAAAGCAATTAAATTGCTCTGTACCTTTACTTTTCCTTTATACAAATCAATAATATAAGACATGGCCTGAAAAGTATAAAAAGAGATTCCTATAGGAAGCGGTAATTCAACCGCAGCTATTTTTAATCCAAATAACCAATTAATGTTTTCAACTAAGAAATCTGCATATTTAAAAAACCCAAGAATTCCTAGATTTATAAGGATATTAAATATTAAAGCCCACCTTCCCTGGGTGTTTCTTTGGCCTTTTCTGATGATTTTATCCAGCAAAACTCCAAAGGAATAATTAAATACAATGGAAAAAATCATTAAAAAAACGTATATCGGCTCACCCCAGGCGTAAAAAAATAGGCTCGTAACAAGCAAAACTAAGTTTTTCAAGCCTGCCGGAGCCAAGTAATATAAGGCAATCACAATTGGTAAAAAATATATTAAAAATGAAATACTACTAAAAACCATTTAATCTACACCTAAATCTCCTTATTATCATAGTTTGCAATCAATTTTTCAGCTGCCTCACTATCATCACACACTACATAAATAGTGACATTATCCGCATTGAAAATAACCGGTTTCGACAATTTATCCAGTTCATCCGGAACATAATTCTCAAATCCGTCTTTCTGCGCCTGTATTCTTCCCTCACAAGCCTTCATCACAGCTTCCCCATTACCGTCTTTAGCTTTTATGACGGCCACTTCTTCTGCTGTAGCCCCCGTGCTGGAATAAAAAACGGCATCCTCTATCACGTCTTCATCCAGATTAAATAAACTGAAAAAAATCTCATTATCCACCTGACTGATATAATCTTCAAATTCTGTATTGTCAACTATGTACTCTCCCAGTGCTTTCACATCTGCTTGCGACAAAATTTGTTGATTTTCTACAGTTTCTGTGGATTTATTTTCATTGCACCCTGTGAGTGCAAAACAAATTATTATTAAAGCCATCACGCATATTTTTAAGTTTCTCATTTTCTGTCTCCCCCAAATCTCAGCTATTTTATCAGCTCTGCTAAATATTGCGCCCAAATTTTGCAATACTGGGCATTCAAATGTACGCCGTCCGTTGTTGCCTCTGTCACCAGATATCCGTCATTATCTACTAGTGCAGCAGCCGGATTTACAAATTCAACCCCTTTACCGGAAGCCAATTTTATAATGTTTTCATTATACCAGTATACTTGTGCGTTATTATGTACTTTATCACTGTCATTTTTTGATTTAGATACCGGCAGCACTGCTTGCATATAAATTGTCGCATTCGGCTGCTTCTCTTTTATTCTGTCGATCAACTGTCCATAATCGTCTAAAAATGTTTCTATATGATTCCACCCAAGTTCATTCAAACCCACACATACTATAACTTTATCATAAGACGCAGCATTCAGCAAATCATAAACCGAAACAGTCTGACCGTCTATGCGGACTTGCTTTCCTTGTACAATCTTATCAATAGTCATCGCCTTCATACAGAAGTATGATGCATTTTTTACCCCGGAATACAATTTAAAACCTTCTGTTCTGGAATCTCCGATAATTAAGGTTTTATTATATACGGAAAATATCTCCTCTTCCGGTAAATCTTCCGGAACCACTACAGGCTTCGTAGCAGTGTTTCCAGTATCTTCACCATTATTCGCCGGCTCAGTACTTGGATTTTTCTGTTCCTCTTGGGCACCTTGGTCCTGCGGTTTTTCCTCATTTTCCCCTTTATTCCCTACATCCTCTTCCTTGTTAGTTTCTTGATGTTCTATTGAATTATTTGCATTATTATCCGTGGGTAAATTCCCTTGCTTCACTATATGTTTACTAGCTTCTATATTTACCCAAATTATACCCCAAATTAAAACAATCAGCACTATCACGCTGACTATTATAAATATTTTAAACCTTCTTTTATTTGCCACTTTAATCAAAATCGCCTTCCACCCATCTTAAATTTATACTAAATTGCCTATAATTAACATTTTTTCTTTATATATTTGTTTCTATCCTCATATATTCTAAATCCTGACACAAAAAAAGGCAATGGGAATTTTCCCATTGCCTAAAATTTCTT
>DKLE01000062.1 GCA_002455605.1 Firmicutes bacterium UBA6648 | reverse complement strand
AAAACCGCACTTTGAGTAAAGGACGCCAAAGTTTTATGAATACTGTTTACAACAATATCCGCACCGCATTCTTCAGCGGATTGAGGTAATAAATGACCATCTTCTCTGTTATCCTTGCTGTCCGTAAAACGGCTGAAGAATTTTAAATGTGCCCCATGAGCTTGATCCACAATTAAACTCTTGCCCTTCTGATGAACTAGCTCCGCTATGCTCTTAATATCACTGCAAATACCATAATAATTCGGGCTGGGGATGATCACAGCTTCTGCATCAGGGTTTTCTGTCAATAGTCTTTCTATCTCATCGGGAAGAATTTCACCGCTTATTCCGGAATCCTTTATGACTTCCGGATAGGCATACACCGGTGAAATATTACCTAATGTCAGTGCGTTGAATACCGATTTATGACAGTTCCTCGCCATAATCAGCCTGCCTCCCGGCTTCACAGCAGTCATAATGGCAGCAATTAGTCCGCAGCTGGTTCCATTAACCAGTAAATAGGATTTTCTTACTTCATAAAGCTCCTTATACCTGTTCATGGTGTACTTGATAATGCTTTCCGCCTGAAACAGATTATCTGCCCCATGAATCTCGGTGATGTCGCAATCCATAAAATTGCTGAGAAAAGTTTCATATCCAAATCTTTTATATAATTCCGCACCTTTATGCCCCGGCATATGAAAGGACACAGGCTCACCTTCCCGGTGCTGAAGCAAGAAATTTGCTATGCCCTTTTCACGATGCATGCTACTCATTCTATCGTTCCCCCTTATTTTAAAAGCCTATCTTTCCTTTTTCTTTATAGAAACTAAGCTTTTTCTGCATATAATTCCACTATTTTAATTACAACCTCCCTGGATTTTTCCATGGCTTCCACTGAGGCAAATTCAGACACACTATGATAATTGTGTCCGCCTACAAACATATTTGGAGTAGGCAGACCCCTTCTGGACAGGGTTGAACCATCTGTTCCGCCTCTGACCGCTGTAATCTTCGGATCCAGACCACACTCCCTGTAAGCTTCCAAGGCCGTATCGATGATGTGCTCCTTTCCTTTAAGGAAATCATTCATATTATAGTATTGAACTTTTATGTCCACGGATACGTAATCTTTTCCCCATCTTGCATTTATCTCGTCTGCTGTTTTTCTCAGGAAATCCATCCGTTTTTCCAGATTATCCCTGTCGAAGTCTCTTAAAAGCAGATCGATCTTAGCACAATCGGTATCACCGGAAATCTCGTAGACATAATAAAACCCATCTCTTCCTTCTGTAGTTTCCGGAGCTTCTGTTCTCGGCAATGCGGATAAGAACTCGTTTGCCAGAACAATGGGATTAACCATTTTATCCTTAGCTGCTCCCGGATGGATGCAGACACCTTTGCACTCAACATGGGCATCTGCGGCATTAAAGGTCTCATAATTAAATTCTCCCAGCCCGTCTCCGTCTATGGTAAATGCAAAGTCAGCCCCAAAGCCTTCAATATCGAACAGCTCAGCACCGCCCTGCACCTCTTCGTCCGGGGTAAATGCCACGCAAATATCTCCGTGCTTTATCTCCGGATTGTTCTTAATCACTTCAACAGCATCCATTATAATGGCAATTCCCGCCTTATTGTCTGCGCCTAAAAGCGTGGTTCCGTCTGAGGTGACAATAGTATTTCCCACATAATCCAAAAGTTCCGGATTCATTTTAGGTTCTAAAATGATGTTTCTTTCCTTATTGATTACAATTTGTCCTCCGTCATAATTTTCAACGATCTGCGGCTTTACATTCTTTCCCGAGCAATCAGGAGCTGTATCCAGGTGGGCGATGAAACCGATACTTGGTACCTTTTTGCCATCCTGCAGATTGCTGGGTATTTTGGCAGTGACACAGGCATGCTCATCCACCTTAACCTTTTCTGCACCTAACTGTTTTAATTCATCCGCCAGCTTATTGGCTAAGTCAAACTGACCTTTTGTGCTTGGCACCACACCTGCATCCTCTTGAGACTGTGTGTCAATCTGTACATAGTCAATAAATCTTTCTAAAATACGCTTCATTTTTTCTCCTCCCAAATATTAAATAATTTTATTAATCAATTGTATTTCCCGCTAAATATCCGCTGGACCAGGCAAATTGCAGATTATATCCGCCTGTATCACCATCCACGTCCAAAGTCTCTCCAATTATAAAAAGCCCCGGATATTTTTTACATTCCATATTTTTTAAATTTATTTCGTCTAAGGAAACGCCTCCTGCGGTTGCCATAGCTGCCGAAAAGCCGCCTGTCCCACTGACCGAAAAAGTATCTTTTGTCAGAAGCTCTGCTAGGGTTCTTAACTGACTTCCGTTTAAACCGGAAGCCTTTTGACCGGGATCAATCCCTGCCCGTTCACAAAGTTTTTCCATAAAGCGTTTTGGTATTGCCGTACCTAAATATTCTAACAGAAAAGTAATAGTCTGTTTACTGTTTTTGGTAACTTTCTGTTTAAAATCGGAAAATATTTCCTCAAAGGTTTTTCCCGGGAAATAATTAATCATTAACACATCCCCTGTTTTCACATAGCGGGAAATATTAATTGCCCCAGGACCTGAAAAATTCCTGTGAGTCAGCAGCAGATCATCACAAACACGCTTGCCGTTTACTGTTATTAATGCAGGAGACAACGAAATCCCCGACAGTTCTTCATAAGGGTAATTCTGTACAAAAATAGGGGTCAATGATGGTCTTGGAGGAATAATTTCCAAACCTAATTCTCTTAACGCTTGCAACATGCTTCCATCCGATCCCGTAGAAGGGTAAGAGCATCCCCCTGCGGCAACCACTATCTTATGGGTTTGAAATTCTGATTTCTTCTTCCCATGGGCCCCATCACAAATAATTACATATCTCCCATTTAAAGGCTGAATCCTCCGCACTGAATGCTCATATCTTATCTCAAAGCCATTTTCCCTGGCTCCTTCTGTTAAAGCCTCCAGCACCACTTGAGCATTTAATGCTTCGGGAAATACTTTGCCGTCTTCCCTGCTCATCATAAGAACACCCTTCTCTTGAAAGAACTCAATAACCGCTTTGTTACTGAACTTGTATAAAGCACTTCGGATTTTTTTCCCCTTTTCTCCATAATGACCGATAAACTCCTTAATATCTCCGCTATGGGTAATATTACATTGTCCGCTGCCGGACATCAGAAGTTTTTTACCGGAAAAATTAGTCTTCTCTAAAATTAAACCGTTTACTCTTCTTCCATAGGCTGATGCACAAAATAATCCGGAAGCGCCGCCGCCAATTATGATAACGTCATAAATATTTTTATCTTCCACTTATTAAATCCTTCCTGCTTCTTAATCTTCAAAGGCCGTCCACTTTTCTATCAATGATTGAATAGTATTTTCAATCTGGTTCAGAGGAATCTGATTATAGTAGAACACCAAAGCCGCAGACTGCTGCCCTGTGGGCTCATCCGCATATATGCAAACCGGTGTAGCCGATACACCTAATGCTTTGGCTTCATTGCAAAGCTGCTCTGCACTTTTTTGGCTATCAACATTTATAATCATATTGATCCCCGATGAGGTATTAGCAGGCTTTATAAAGCCCTTTCCATATTTATTAATGGAGCCAAGCACCTTTTGAAGCTTCTGAGAATATAAATTCCTTAATTTCTTAATATTCGTCTGATATAAGCCTTGCTCCATAAACAGAGCTAGGGTAAGCTGCTCGGTTTTAGAGCAGGTCTGAGTATAGCCATGACTGATGTCTTTAAAAATATCCGCCATTTTTTCAGGCAAAACCATATAACTGATTTTTATAGAGGAAAATAAAGTAGAGGAAAAGGATCCCAGATAAACTACCCGCTGATTCTTATCCAGTCCCTGCAATGCGGGCACCGGCTTGCCGAAATACCGCAGCTCACTGTCATAATCATCCTCAATGATTATGCTGTTATTATGGGTTGCCCAATCCAGCAGCTGATATCTTTTTCCGATAGGCATCATAGCCCCTGTGGGAAATTGGTTGGAAGGGCTTACATATACGGCTGACTTTATATTTGCCGGGAGCCGGTCAATATGGATCCCCTCTTTGCCCACATCAACCGGGGTCACCACATATCCTCTGTCTCGAAACATATTCTTAACCGGCAAATAACCCGGTTCTTCCACGGCCACATGATTGATACCAAGCTTTGAAAGAATAAGGCATAAATGGCTGGTGATCTGTTGTGTCCCTGCTCCGATAACAATTTGCTCCGGATTACAGATAACCCCTCTTGAACGATAAATATATTTGGAAATTTCATACCGTAAGGCCAGTTCTCCCTGAGGATCACTTTCAAACATCAAAAGCTGAGGATACTCGGTCAGTACCTTGTTCATACATTTTTTCCATTTATTAAAATCAAAACAAGACAAATCATATTGAAAAACAGAAGATTCATCTCTTTTTTCCACATCTACGGGAAACAGAGAATATTCCTTTTCTCTCATTGGGTAAGCTTCATATTTACGGTTGAACTCATCGCCTTGGGTCCCTTGCAAGATATTGCTTACATAATACCA
>DKLE01000231.1 GCA_002455605.1 Firmicutes bacterium UBA6648 | reverse complement strand
ATTTAAAATTGGGCGGAAAGAAGAAAGCCACCTGGCCGCCGGCTTCCATCAGTTCCCTTATACACGCCGTTCTTTTAGAAAGCTGTCTGCCTCCCATGGCATCAATTAGCAGTCTGACCTCTACTCCCTGCTTTGCTTTCTCTGTCAAGGCTTCGATAAATTTTCTTCCAATCAGGTCATTTTTTATTATGAAATACTGAATGTTAATGGTATTCCGAGCATTTGCTATGTCTTCCAACAGTTTATCCAACATGTGATGCCCATCTGTAATAATACTGATTTTATTGTCTTCTGTAAAAAAAGCCCGGCCATAAACCTGATTCAATCGAATCATGTCCTTCCAATTTTTTGCCGCTTCCGTAGTAAAAACATAACTACCGTTTTTCATTTCTGCAATCTGTGTCTGTAAAGAAGAGCTTATAACCTCTTCTTCAAACTTTGTCAGCTTAAAAATTTTCTTCCTGGACAGATTCTGTGAAAACAGAAAGTAAAACAGAATTCCTACTACCGGCAGCAAAAATAATATCATAATCCATGCTAACGTGGCAGATGGATTCTTTCTTTCCAGAAAAATAATGGTAAAGGCAATGATCATGTTGACAATAAATAATATAGTGAAAAAATAGGGTATATGGCTCAAAATATAATAAACAGAATACAATACGGTCACCCCTTTATTTGCTGTCGTGTCTTATAAAGCCCTTGGACTCCGCTAAAGTTTGCCCCTCATCACTCAATATCCACTTCACAAATTTTAATTTTAACGGTAAAGGCTCTGCTTGAAGAGCTGCATCCGAAGTCCCACTGCCGGCTGCTGAATCAGAGGTAATGGCTTCTCCTGAAGCTCTCATCGCAGATATTTTATCATCAACAGAACTGATAACGTCTGCCAAGCTCTTGGTGTTTTCCTCTGTTGTAACAATAGCATAAGTATATGTGGTCAATGGATATTCAGAATTTTGAATTGTTTTTTTATCTGGTTTTACTCCATTAACTGCAATCATCTTTATATTTCCACTGTTTTTTTGATTTGTCATGTAATAATAGTATGAAAAACCTATTGCTCCTTTATTGGATGAAACCTCTTTAATAATATCCTTTGTATCGGATATTTTCAGTTCCTCTGAAACTTTCATCATTTCATTTTCATTAATTACATACTTGTACATACCTGACTGGCTGCCAGAGTTCTCAGCTCTCTGATAGGCTACAATAGGCTCATTATTACCGCCCAGCTGTTTCCAATTAGTAATGGTCCCTGAATAAATATTATATAACTGGGTCATTGTCAAGCTTTTAACCGGATTATCCTTATTGACAAAAAACACGAATCCACCGTTTAAAATTGGTATTGGATGCAGGTCGACTCCGGCCAGCTCCGCCATTTTTGTCTCCTTTTCTGTTGGCAGCGCAGAAAAAATAACTTGTTGATCCCCGTTTATCAAATTGGTATACGATTCACTGGTGCTGGCTGCTGTTGAATGCTCTTTAATTTCCTTTTTACTCAATCCTAAAAATTCGCTCAGAGCCTCTGAATAGTAATCCTCCAAGACAGATGTGCCGCTTATGTATAAGGTTGTATCATCTTCGATTGCACTGTCTGTAACCGCTTCTGAATCGGGAGCCTCCGCTGCTGCTTCCTCTTCCTTTTCTTCTTCCTCAGGCTTCTCATCTGAGTCATCTTTATTGAAGAACGGCAGCTTCGATTTTATGTTATCTGCAATCTCTGCAAAGTGTATCTCAGGCAAATTCAATTTTTCAATCAGCTTTGGTCCGAACTTGATTCCCGCACCTACTATGCCCGCTAGTACCAGCAAAATAAGCAATACCAGCAGAAATTTCTTCATCTTCAAACGCCTGTCAATTTTTTTCTGCAATGGTGAACGAGCCGCAAGTTCGGCCTTCCTCTGCATCTTTTCAGCCTTTCGCTTTGCCTTCTCTTCCTGCTTT
Organism: Firmicutes bacterium UBA6648; assembly: GCA_002455605.1. Classification (GTDB taxonomy): domain Bacteria; phylum Bacillota; class Clostridia; order Peptostreptococcales; family Anaerovoracaceae; genus Aminipila. The sequence goes on along the minus strand of DKLE01000231.1, from coordinate 3,367 downwards.
TTTATCTTATCAGTTTGCTTTTGAACTTTCTTTTGTTCTTGTTTTTCAATTTTCTTCTCTTCTGCCTTTATTTTATTTGCTTCTTTTTTCTCTTTCTCTTTTATTTTATTTGCAGCAGCTCTTTCTTTATTTTTTATGGCCTGTTCTGCTTTTTTTACCTTTGCTTCTGCCCTTTTCACCTTTGCCGAAGCAGCTCTTTCCACTTTCTTTTTATTCTTGACAGCCTTTTCATGGGGTGTCAATTTTGGTTTTTTTGGTTTCTTTCTTTTTTCTTTTTTTTCAGAGGTTTCTTCCTCTATTATTGCATCCTTGCTTTTTTTCTTAAACATCATGTTACTCTCCAAAATTCAATGTATTACGCTACTTTCTTTTTAAAGATATAATTGTACCCACCACACAAATTCCAGTAAATATAAAAAACGCCGTGTGCATTGTCTTAATTAGTATTTGAGGCTCCGCTTCCGATAATGCCGTATCCCCCATATACAGCCCGACGATAACGGTCACAATTGCCATACTGGAGGTATGTCCAATTGTTCTCATGGTCGCCAGAACAGAAGAGGCTACGCCATAATCCGTCTTTTCCACGCAGGACATGACTGCATTTGTATTGGGCGAAGAAAAAAAGGCGAAACCCACACCGGCTATAATTAGAGCCGCGATAATACTCCACAGCGGAAATTTCTCCGATAAAAAAGAGAAAAACAATAAACATACAGCACATAACCCCATTCCCATGGAAGCCAGTTTAAACGGGGATATTCTATCTGACAGCTTCCCTGCATACGGTGATAGTAAGGCCATTACCACTGGCTGCGCTACCAAAATAATGCCGGCTGTCTGAGAGTTAAATCCCATAACCACCTGTAAATAAATAGACAGTAAATAACTGATTGCAAAGGTAGCTCCATAATTCAGCAATGCAGCTATATTGGAAAAGGTATAAGATAAATTATTAGCAAATAATCTTAACTCCACAATGGGATTCTTTGTCTTCAGTTCATGTTTGCCAAACCATGCAGTACACAGGAGGCCTATCGGCAATAATACTTTTGCTAATAGGTTTGTGGAAAATGCAGATAATCCGTATAATACACAGACAATCATTCCAATGTAAAGAATGTTGCCCAGAAAGTCATTATCCACTTTTTCGGACTTCTTCTCATCCTTCGGAAGACTTTTCACGGCTATGAGAAATACAACAGCGCTCACTGCGAAAGTCAGCAGAAAAATAGAACGCCACCCAAAATAATGATTGCATAATCCGCCTATAACAGGACCGGCGGATAATCCAATATATGTGGATGCGGTAGAATAGCCCAGCACCCTTCCCCGATCCTCTCCGGGAAATGCACTGATAAGCACCGCTATGTTTGTACTGAAAATCATGGCAGCCCCGAAGCCTTGTACAGCTCTGAACGCCAAAATTATTTTCATATCCCAGGCAAAGGTAGACGCCAGAGAACAGACGGCAAATATAAAAATGCCCGTTATCAAAATCTTTTTTCTGGATGTAATATCTGCGATTCTGCCGAAAGGAACAGAAAATGCCGCTGATGCCAGCATATAAGCCGTCACAATCCACCCCACTAAGCTGGCACTGACTTTAAATTCTTCTCCAATGGCCGGAACAGATAAGTTTAATGCACTTCCTGTAAAAGTCGTTATAAAAGCGGTTACTATTACCACTATCAATGTAGCTCTTTGTTTTTTATCATAATTAATATTCATGTTCATATTATGTGCTTTTCACCAGAAATAATAGATAAATCTGCATAATTTTTTCAATCAATAGCTCCCCGTTACGGAATCGATACCTTCTGCATATGCCTTAACAATTGTTCTGGCTGTTTCTTCACCTAATAAGTTGTCTCCGATTTGTGAGTAATGTAAATTATCAAATCTCATTTTTCCATTTTCCACTGAGAAGTGATCGGAGGAACGGGTGGCTATAGCAATATCTTGATTTTCACTGGCAAGCTCCTCCTGAGCTTTTGCTGAATTGGTATAAATGGATCGGACTTTTATAATGAAACCATAATCAAAGCCGTAATCCGGCCCTGTCAGAATTTCATGAAGTTTTATATAATCATTCTTATATACGCCCGCATCCGTATTTTTATCGGACTCTCCCTGAGCCCATATATAGCTTCTTAAGCGAGGTTCGTAGTGACTTAAAAACTCTTCATCATTAATGTATCTCTGAATGATTTGCCAAACCTTGCTGATGTACTGATAAGACTCTCCTTGGAGAGGTATAAAGGTTTCTATTTTTCTTCCACTGACTCCAGCATTAACCATTAACACTTTTTCTCCGGTTAAGTCATAGAGCGTTTTTCCCAGAGAGGCTTCTAAATTCCCCCTCTGCATAGCTCCGTTTTCGTCATTCATTGAACAGATCTCAACGCCTCCAATCAGCTCACTGTAATGGTAGGCAGTCCCGGGCTTTGTAACTGTAGCCATCTCCGGCTCTGCATAATAATAGGAAGCATTGCTTTGTCCTGTTATGAAGTACACATTCAGAGGGGCTTTCACCGTTCTGGTTATAACTAATTCCTCTTTATTTTCGCCGTCTGTTGCAGTAATGACCGCACCGTCATCACTTACTCCGACGATTTTTACATTTCCCAAATCATCCACTTCCGCGATTTTCGGATTGCTGCTGTAAAACTTGTCTGCTGCAATGGTCTTGGGAACAAATTTATATCTGTCATCATACTGCAGTTCAAAGCCTAAGGAAGGATCCTTAATAAAGCGAACTACATAATACTGCTTGTCTGTACTAATCTTTGCGATTGCATCTTTGCATCCATCGGGAAAAACAGCTTGTGCTATAGCTGCACCTTCACAGCTTAGCTTGGGAACTTTCGGCCGTCCTTCCGGTAATCTTAAAATTAAACTATTGTCTTCAGCAATTTCTATTTTATAATGTGCATCATCTGTTTTAATTAACTCATTAATTTTGTTTTCTTCAGATTGTGTGCATCCGGTCAGAAAAAATACTGTAAAAATTAAATTGATTAATATAAACCCTAAACTTTTTGTTTTTCCGCTATTATTCATCTTATTTTTCCTTTTTTCTAGTATAAGCCATCTCATATTATAACAATTTTTTACAAAGCCGTAAAGGCTATAATTTAACCTATTTAGAGAGTGTGATTAAAAAAATTAAAAGACTGCCTCAAAATATATTTGAGACAGTCCTATAGCTTTAACTTTTCCATTTTATTTAATTTTATTTAATTAAAATAATTTACTAAACAGAATATCTTTATTCAGTACAAAGACTTCTCCTTTTATGTTCTTGGATTTAGCAACATGATTAACACATGAAGCAGAAAACGCAGAATTAAATAAATTCTTTGAT
>DKLE01000186.1:5083-7139 GCA_002455605.1 Firmicutes bacterium UBA6648 | reverse complement strand
TTGTGCAAGCGGCTGCGGCGTACCCGAACAGGAAACGAACAGCTTTGATATTAACCTAGAACAAATCAATAAAGGGATTGAACGGTTTTCAAAATTAAAAAATGGTACATTAGAAGTAAATGGTTCATTAAAAGCTGCAAATAACGCTGTGGAATCATGGGATACAGGATATTCAGGCGGTACTGCGCGGGTAACCTTCATTTCAAAGCCTAGGGGCTATGATTTTATAGAGGAAGTAAAGTCTTTCAATGAAAAAACCGGAAAGTTTCAATATTCGGCAACGAAGCAGGCAGAGGGGGAGCTGTTCTTTGCTGTTCCCATTGAACAGCTCACAGAGAAAAGAGAAAGAAACTATGAATGGGAAAATATCAGCAAAAATCACAGTCAGTATGAACCGAATGCCGCTTTAAAAATGATGGCGGCACCAACAAAACCGTTGAGTAATAAAGAATACATTGAATCAATTATCAAGGAAAAGGATGGAGAGTTCACAAAATACACCTTAACAGCAAGTGAAGGGTTTGCAACATATGCAAAAGAGTTCCACAGCGTAGAAGAAAATTATATTGTAAATGACCATCGGGAAATCTATTGGATAAATAAAGAAGGCCTCTTGATTAAGCATGGCAGCTATGAGGAGGCCCAGTGGACAATTGACGGAAAAGCAGATACCTATATTTCAGATATAACAGTAGAATTGACCGGATTTAATTATAAAAAGCTGAAGAAAATAGGCGATAAGCTGCCCTGAAATTATTATGGCATTCTTGGTTCCCGTGAACTAAAAGTGAAATATTTAAGTATACCATCGGTAAAGAAGTCTCCCATTCTATCTGAATAAGACAAGAGGCTGCTAAATATGTCCGTATTTCCTTGGTAATTTTCATTTGCCAGTGAATTGATCTCACTAATTGCTCGATCATTAAAGCCCACTAATAAATTAGACAGGGTAGTTGCTTCCCAAAAGGGATTAACATGTGTAAGTAAATCGACTCTTTCTTGGATATTTTGATTTATTTGCTCAGTATATTCATTTATAGCATCCGTGTCACCAAGTTTTGTTGCGTCAATTAAAGATATTAAAAGATTAGTATAATTGGACATAAGCATAGAATGCTGGTCAGCCATTGCATCGCCGAAATATATCCTGAAAATATTGGCGTAAGTTATGGGCAAATCGTTTAATTTGTCCTTAGCGGACCGTACAAGCTCCGGAGGTGCATCTAAAAATACATAGACTAAATAGGCTTGCATCCAGGTAGCCATATCTCTCCAAATGGTTCTTAACCGAAACAATAGATTCAATTGTCCTGCGGTTAAGTTATATTCTTGTAACTGGCTGATAGAAATCATCAGAAATCCCCCTTTCTTCAAATTAATACAGTATATTCCCCAATGAACAATTTTGATACTGAAATGCTCAACAGCCAAAACGGAGGAAAGTAAATAATTGGTCTAACTGCAAAAAGTGGAATATTAATTTAATGAATGTGTCGGGTTTCTTTAGCTTTATTGGAATGTAATAAATGAAACGTTTCAAAAAAGGGGGTGTTCTATAGTGATAAAGTCAGACGAGATGCTCGCAGCACTTTTAGATACAGATCCGCAGCAAGGTTATATTGAATTAACTGATAAATATTTGGGGTTTGTTTATAAAATTGCGTACAGCAAACTTTCCGGAACTTGCAGTAAAGAAGATATTGAAGAATTTGTGTGTGATATATTTTATGAATTTTACTGTAATCGGGAGAAAATTAATCTGGATAAAGGTTCGATAAAGGCTTTATTAGCGGTATTTACTAAGCGAAGAGCGATAAATCTATTTAATAAAAGAATGAAAGGCCATGAGCCTTTTTCTTTATATGATGAAAGCCTGCAAGACGTATTAAGAGGACACGAAAATGTGGAACAGCAGATTTTACAGGCAGAGACAAAAAAAGAATTGATTGCTGCAGTTAAGTCTTTAGGTACACCGGATAGTGAAATAATTGTCAGAAAGCATTATTTGGGACAGACTCTGAAAGAAATCAGCATGGAGCTGGACATGAAGACAAAA
>DKLE01000186.1:1273-4981 GCA_002455605.1 Firmicutes bacterium UBA6648 | reverse complement strand
GCGCTGGACATGAAGACAAAAACCGTTGAAAAAAGGTACGAAAGAGCTTTAAAGAAGTTACGGAATGTCATTGGAGGTGTTGGAAATGAGTGGGAAAAGACTGAACTTTCCGGATAATATGGGGGATTTGTTCCATGGAATGGAAGATTTAAGCTTGGAGCAAGCAGAAGAGCTTTTATTGGGGATAGACAAAGTGACTATTTGTCCCAGTGAAAGAGCAGTAATAGAAAAAAAAGTGTTAAGAAAAGTGATAGCTGAGGCAGGAGAAAGGATGGAAGAAGAAGGTAGAATCCAAATAGGCAAACAGAAAGGTTGGGAACGGCATTTCAAAAATAGAAAATACATGAAAAGGGCAGTTATTTGCATTGCTGCAATTATGGCTTGTTCGGTTGTGGCGATAGCGGCTGCAAATATAAACGCCCTACAGCGGTTTTGGGGGGACGATACAAGAATTTATGGGACGAGAGCGTTAGAGACTGTTCAAAGTGTTAAAAATGAAAACGTTAAGGTAAATATTGAAGGAATTGTTTCAGACAAATATCAGTGTGTTTTTGTGGTAAGTATGGAGGCTTTAACAAAAGAAGGGCAAAGGATTATAAGGGCTGCTAATAAAGATATTTCCTCAAAGCTGAAAATTGAGCCGATTGCTTTAGAAGGAGGGGAATTTAAGGGTACAAGAGGTATTTTTCAGTATACGGAGGATAATAAGGATAAGGACTATAAGGCCTATCGATGTGATTTTGAACTGGAAAAGACGGACCTGACAAAACCTGTGACCGTAGACTTTGATGGTCTCACCATGAAATTTAATATTCCGGAATATATGCAGGTTATGACTTTGTATCCGGAATCTGAGGCAGGGATTGAAAGCGTAGAGCTATCACCCATTGGATATTATTATAAAGCCTCAGAATTAGCAGAGGAAGTCATCTTAATTAAAAAAGACGGAAGCCTGGATAAAGAATTAGGGTATCATGGTTCCATGGTTCAGCAGGACAATGAGGAGGTAATGGCAATAGGTTCTTTTACAGAACTGTTAGATTTAAAAGAGTATATGGGAATACAAATTGACGGGATAAAATATACGGTAAAATAAGACGAGGAAAAAGGCATCAAGACATCAAAATCTTGATGCCTTATTTTTTATACTTGACACTGGGACAAGCAATATGATATAGTCAACTCGGTTAGCTTATGCTAACTAAAAAAGGAATGCTTATTTCTGATAAAGGGGAGTAAAAATTTAATCAACGCTTTTAAACCTTTGAAGAAGGTTTAAGATGGAACGACGAAAGGAGAGGAGAATTTAATGATTTTTTTAATTGCGTTGATAGAAGCACTGGTTTTTGTTATTCTTTGCAAGGGGGTTATCAAAAAACATCCAGGGGTATTTTATCTTATTTCAATTGCCGTTATTGCTTTTATTGTTTATTATCAAAAGGTCGGTCTTTATGAGGTATTACCGGAGTGGACTTATACATATATCATATCTGTTTTCTGGAGGGGGGCTTTCCCTACAGCATTGTTTGTTATTGTTATGTTTCTGGGAGCAGTGGAGAAAAAAAGTGATTTAGCAAGACAATTAATGCCTATAAGAGGAAATCTGGCGATTATTGCCAGCCTAATGACGCTGGCCCATTCCTTTGTATATGGGGTGTATTATGTTACTACATTATTTTCTAACCCCCAAGAATTTAATCTTCGAGATATCATTTCGCTGATTCTCACTGTCCCGCTGTTTATACTGATGATCCTGCTGATGGTTACTTCATTTACCAAAGTAGGCAGGCGGATGAAAGCCACAGCATGGAAAAAGATTCAAAAGCTGGCTTACCTATGGTTTGGCCTGCTTTACCTCTATTTAATGGTTCTGCTTGTGCCGAGTATGCTGTCAGCTTTGAAGCCTTCCAGTGAAATGGAGCTGTTCTATAAGGTGAATTATGTAATATCTGTTTTGGCATATACAGCAGTATTTGGCGTATATTTTGTCATGCGTGTGCGGAAATATATACGGGATAAACAGAAGAGTAAGAGTTGCTATTGCAGCTATATAAAAGAAATAGCATAATTAACTATACATTTTTAATATGGAAACAAAAAAGGCAATGAGTTTGATCTCATTGCCTTTTCCTATACATAAACTGGGACACCCTGAATAAATATGTACTTTAGAGGGGGTGTGAAGCATGGAAATAAATATAAGGGGCACTACATATATCGTGGATGAAAGCTTTGGAATGGAAGCTGGGGAGAAAAGGAATGAAATGATCCAAAAGAAGCTGGCGGTAATTATTATCATGGAACAATCAGAAGGACAGAGTGAGGGGATAAATTCATAAATAGATGAGTCGGAGGAGTATTTAGTATGAACAGAGTGGCCATTTACTGCAGGCTTTCCGATGAGGATAGAATAAAGGAGCAGAATCAGGATTCGGAAAGTATACAAAATCAGAAAAATCTTCTTATGGAATATGCCATAGAGCAAGGATGGGAAATCTATAAATTGTACAGTGATGATGACTGGTCCGGTATGGATTCGGATAGACCAGAATGGAATAGGATGCTTTTAGATGCAGAAAGCAAGCTTTTCAACATTGTCTTATGCAAGAGTCAGTCTAGGTTCACCAGGGATATGGAAATGGTGGAAAAATATCTGCATACGCTTTTTCCTTTGTGGGGCATTCGATTTGTGGGATTTGCAGATAATGCGGATACGGATAATAAAGGCAACAAAAAGGCAAGACAGATAAACGGACTGGTGAACGAATGGTATTGTGAGGATATATCCGAAAATATAAAAGTAGTGTTTGATAAAAAAAGAAGAGATGGCTTATATATCGGAGGATTAGCCCCCTATGGTCTCCAAAAAGACCCCAATGAAAAAGGAAAGCTGATTATTGATCCGGAGGCGGCTGTAACGGTTAAACGGATATTTCAGCTGTATCTGGAGGGCTATGGTTCCTTAAAAATCGCCAAGCTGTTTAATGATGAGGGAATCCCCAATCCAACTAAATATAAGAATTTGCATGGTTCAAGCTGGAAAAAAGGAAAGAAGGAAGAGCGATTAGGATTGTGGAATAGTGTTACCGTCCGCCGAATTTTGAAAAACCGTATGTACATCGGTGATATGGTTCAGGGGGTTCACCGAAAACTTAGCTATAAATCCAAGAAATGTGTTTTGGTTCCTAAAGAACAATGGTACATAGTAGAAAATACCCATGAAGCAATTGTTGACAAAGCCGCTTTTGAGCTGGTTCAGAAGCTGATGGAAAGAAAAAGAAGGTCAGATGGTTCGGGAAAGCCCCATGTATTGGCGGGAAGAGTCCGATGTGCTGATTGCGGAAGCAGTATGATACGATTTACTCCAAAGGATAGGAATGGTCATTCTTTGCCTTATAAATATTTGCGGTGCGGAATGCTGGATAAAAAAACAGGAGTCTGCACCGGACACTATATTCGGCTGGATCGGTTGGAGGAGCTGATTCTGTTTAAGATGAAAGCTTATTTTCAAGATATAGCTGAGGATTCCCTAAAAAAACAATGTCAAGAAATAGCAGGTGAAAATAAACCGGTGAAAAGCTTTGAAAGCCAGTTGGCTGATGTGGATAAACAGATTCAACAGAGAAAAAAAACCATAGAGGTTTTATATATGGACAGAGTGAATGGCGATATTACTTTGCCGCAATGGTCTGAACTGAAATCAAGCTT
>DKLE01000186.1:0-1174 GCA_002455605.1 Firmicutes bacterium UBA6648 | reverse complement strand
AACTGAAATCAAGCTTTGAAAAGCAGCTGGAAGCTTTATCAAGCAGAAGAATGAAACTGAAAGAAGAAAAGAGAATAGAAGCTTCTCGGCAGGAAAAAGAAGAACAGCTACAGAGGAAGATAAAGTATTACAAAAATATAAAAAAGTTGGATTCAAAGGTAGTAACGGAATTTATAGAATCTATAACGATAGGAGAAAAGAATAAAGAAAGCGGAAAGCAATCCGTCAGTATAAAGTGGAGGTATTAGTGTTTTACATTTAAGAAACAAATGCCATGTGGTAGATCCGGTAAATCCAGGTGCGGTGGATCAAATTATCCATTTAGGGGATTTTTGGAATGAGAAGGGAATCCGAGAGAACAAGCTGGCAGTCATAGAAACGAATGAACGAATTAAAAGTATGTTTCAATATGCCTATAATTATTTTGCGGCAGCAGGAAAACTGTATGACAGTATTGCGGCTATTTATGATACGGCTATTGAACGAGCGGAAGTCTATAAGCTGACCGCTGCTGTAGTAGGAAATGAGCTCTCTCACAAAGAAATCTGTCTGAACCCGGGTAATGTGAAGAAATTTTTTGCCAGTGCCATAACGCCTATGGGAACAACAAACTATATAAAGACACTTATTAATGGATACAAGAAAGTATATATAATAAGCAGTCCTGTGGGATTATGTGCAACCAGCTTGCTCAATGTATTTGCAGAAAGTGCCGTTTACAGAGGTTTTGATGTGGAGCAGTATTATTGCCCAATGAGGCCTCAGAGCAAAATAGAACACTTGCTGGTACCTGAAATTGGGGTTGCTTTTATAAGTGTAAACAAATATCATGATCTGGAGCCTTGGGAAATTGCTTCTGATGAAGAAACAAAGAATAATCCGGAAATCGTTCACATTGATATGAACGATATGATTGAACGAAGAAAATTAGAGAAATTAGAAAAACTAATTGAAAATAATTTAGATAGCATGGATAAAATGATCTGTGACGGCATTGGTTGTTTAAAACTGGCAAAACAAGAGCATGATTATCTTGAGAGCTTTTATATTCCGAATATGGATTTCAAAAAAATAGATGAACTGAGAAATGAAATTATTGCTAAAATAGGGTAATAAGATGTATAATTAAGGGTAATATATTTTTTAATATATACTGATAATTGTAAGAAGAGTT
>DKLE01000165.1:410-13275 GCA_002455605.1 Firmicutes bacterium UBA6648 | reverse complement strand
GCTTTCTTTTCCGCAGCAATTGCTTTCTGCTTTTCCAGGTTTCTCACATTTCCTTCTGTGGCTTCTTTTGCCATTCCCTTTGGAATCAGCATATTCCTCGCATAACCATCGCTTACCTTTACAACTTCACCGGCCTTACCGGAACCTTTTACATCTTTTAGTAATATAACAATCATCTTATTTTTCCTCCTTGTTATTTGCCGCTTTACTGTCAAGAGAGTTTACAATTTCCTCTATTTGCTGCAAAGCCTCTTCCGGTGTGCATTCAACCTGTGCACCTGCAGTGGTCAAATGACCGCCGCCTCCCAGCTTCTCCATTATCGTCTGCATATTCATTTCTCCCAGTGAGCGGGCACTTATCACCGTGGTTCCTCTCTCATCTCTTCCTGCTACAAAGCTGGCACGAACATTTTTCACAGACAAAAGCTCATCCGCTGCCTGAGAATTGATAACCTGAATGTCAGGGTGATGTCCGTGGCTTACGGAATAAGCGATCCCATTTTCTTTTATATCTGCTTCCGCTATACATTTCGCTTTTATTTTAAAAGCTTCTGCATCTGTTTGGAAAAATCTCTTTACTGTAGTGGTATCTGCACCGGATCGCCTCAGCCAGGAAGCCGCCTCAAAAGTCCGAACCCCTGTTTTCACCGCAAACCGGTTTGTATCCATGGATATCCCCGCCAAAAGACCTTCAACCTCCAATTTAGCAACATTCTTTTTATCTCCCGAATACTGGAGAATCTCCGTTACCAGCTCCGATGTAGAAGATGCATATGGCTCCATATAATATAAAGTGGCATTATCAATACATTCCTCTGCTTTGCGATGATGATCGATCACCACTATTTTTTCTGTTAATTCTAATAACTCCCTGCATTCTACCAGACTAGGGCGATGGGTATCCAGCACAACCAGCAGCGTATCTTTATCCATCATGGAGATCGCTTTTTCGCTGTTTACGAATTGATAAAATTCTGTTTCCCGTGCTTGATTATAAATCTCCGCAAGAGTTTCAAAGTAATTGTTTATAACGATATAGGCATCTTTATTCCTGTTAGCTACAATCCGATAAACCCCTAAAGCCGATCCAAAAGAATCCATGTCGGGATTTCGATGTCCCATGATTACAACCTTAGAGGACTGATCCACAAGCTGCTTTATAGCGTGGGCTATAATTCTTGATTTTCCTTTGTTCCCCTTTTCAACAGTCTGCATCTTACCGCCGAAGTATTCCAGCTTAGAGCCTTTTTTCACTACGGCCTGGTCGCCTCCCCGCCCCAATGCCAAATCCAAGGCAGCAACAGCATATTGATCCGTCTGGGCGGGATGTTTTCCTCCTGCTCCGATCCCAATGCTTAGTGTTACGGGAAAATCAGCCTCTGTCTCGATCTCTCTGATATCGTCAAGAATAGCAAATTTGTTTTCCACAATTTTATCCAGGTAAGCATTTTCAAATACCATAAAGTACATATTTTCTTTGTACCTGATGATAGAAGCATTTCCTCTTGATGCCCACTGCCTCACCGCTTTATCAATATCTGTACTCAATGCCAGGCGCTTTTCTTCAGATGTGCTGGAAGTAAGTTCATCATAATTATCCACGTTAATAGTAGCCATGCATATATGTTCATCATTATACATGGTTTTTAAGTTCTCATAATTTGTAATGTCATAGAAATAAATAATGGCACGTTTTTGTTCGTCCTTGCCTACATAGCCGACTTGGATTCTAAAAATCTTATCATTTCTCGAAAGGGTTAAGAATTTCTCATTTACACCCTCGGAAAAAAATTCTCCGTGTTTTATCCCGGTTAATGCAAATATATCCGCATCTTTTATGCCGTCATATTTAAACACCTCATCAATTTTATTACTGGCCCTGGTAACCTTCCCCTGCTGATTGATAATGCACATAGGAAGGGGTACATAAGCAGAAAGTAATTTTTCGATTCTCTTCTCAGTGGTAATTTTTCCAGGCATATTTCCATCCATTCTATTTCCTCTTTTCCACTCAAAACTTAATTCGATAACGCTATATTAAGGTCTGGTTATTATTTTACGCAACCCAAATCCCAGATCTAAAAAACCTATCATGCAGAGAAGCATCTGCCCAATGGCTGTCGGGAAAAAAAGCAAAGAGATGATGACTGCTGCGACCTTCGGCCATCTCTTGGAATGACAAAAATAAAATATAACAGCCAGCCCCTGTATCTGAAAGGCAAATTGGAACAATACCTGTACATTTATATGCAGTACACTGCTGTTTTCAAAGCCAACCAAGGTAACAGCAAAAGTCATTAAGTAAATTAATATCCATCCCCACAAGGCTTTCTTCGGCATACTGAAATCCTTTAATTTTGCAAGCTGGGGCAATGGATATTTGCTCTCTTTGCTTAGCCTGCTGACAAACATGTATTCAAAATATGCAATAATAGTGGACCAAACCAGCATGGTTGCCGGCAAGGCATTTATTGCATAGGTATATACCTTAGTGAGAGTAGAGACTCGTTCTTCATATGAAATTTTATCCATGCCCAGCATGGTCACCAGTTGATTATTATTCGCTGCCGTTTCACAAAAGGTCTGTAAATCGGAAGCGATCGCCTGGCCTACCGGATTTCCCGAGATCGAAGCGATAATAAACATTACCATCATAGCGATGGCAACCCCTATTACCCCTTGAAATATAGCGGTATAACCATTTTTAGTCTGTCTGGCTGCTGACGCCATCAAAGGCAGCGGTAAAAAAAACAATACCGAAAATATAATTAATGTATACATTTAATTCTCCCTACTAATTTAACTTATTAATTATATCATAAAGCATTTTAAATATCAAACATTACAAAAAAACCGAGCCGCCTACGACTCGGTTTTAACTTCTTGATTTTATTATTCAGCTACGTAAGGTAGTAATGCAACGATTCTTGCTCTTTTAATAGCCTTTGTAACTTCTCTCTGATGAATAGCACAAGTACCTGTGATTCTCTTAGGAAGAATCTTACCTCTTTCAGTAACATACTTCTTTAGTTTATCCACGTCTTTGTAATCTATTGCTTCAGTTTTATCGGCACAGAATTGGCAAACTTTCTTTCTTCTCATGCCGCCACGTCTCTTATCCATCATAGCGATTACGCTCCTTTCATTAAGGTTTGTTTAAAATGGAATATCATCATCATCCAAGGATGAAAATCCTTCCGGAATAGACGGTTCATCTATATCCTGAAACCCAGTAGGCACTGACGAACCAGATCTTGAGCCATCTCCGCCTCTGTCTCCCCATTCCAAAAATTCCACATTATTTGCTACAACATCAGTAGTATACACAGTTACACCATCTTTGTTCTTGTAGCTTCCTGTTTGAATTCTTCCCTGAATTCCTACAAGTCTGCCTTTTGTAAGAAATCTCTCACAATTTTCAGCTTGCTTACCAAATACGGTTATTCTGGGAAAGTCAGTCTGTTTTTCTTTCCCCTGTCCAGTGGGTCTGTCAATTGCTAACGTAAAAGTAGCAACAGCCATCTGAGTAGTGGGAATATATCTAACTTCAGGGTCCCTAGTAAGTCTTCCGATAAGAACTACACTATTCATTTGTTACCCCCTATTTCTCATCTTTATTTACAATAAGATGTCTCATTACTGCGTCTGAAATTCTAAGTCTTCTGTCTAATTCTTTTGGTAGATCATGAGCAGCCTTAAACTCGATTACAACATAGTAACCTTCGTTCTTCTTCTGAATAGGATAAGTAAGCTTTCTCATTCCCCAAACATCAACCTTACCAACTTCGCCGTCAGCTGCAATGATTTCCTGTACTGTTGCTACAACAGCGTCCTTTCTTGCATCTTCAACAGTTGGGTCGATAATGAACATAACTTCATAATTTGTCATTTGTTTTCACCTCCCTATGGACTAAATGGTGCAGACTCTATATCTGCACAGAGAGCAATCTTTTGCTATGGGACTTAAAAGTAGTCCTACAAATTTCATGCCTTTTAATTATACTATAAAATTTTTTAAATGCAAGGAATTTTTAATTATTTTTTAAAATAAGCCTGCAATTATCAACTTCTTCAGGCAAAGGTATAGAGTTTGATGCCCCTTTTACCGATACGGCTAAAGCTGCTGCCTTGGAAGCCCGTTCCAAGGCCTTTTTTATTTCCATTTCCTCCGCCAACGCCGCAATAAAATAGCCGGTAAAGGTATCTCCCGCACTGGTGGTGTCCACGGCTGTCACGTCATAGCTTCCCCATGCAATCCGCTTCTCTCCCTCCGCATATCGAACCCCTTTATCTCCCAATGTGAGAACAACCTTGCTGTGAGGATATTTTTCCATCATAATATCCAGGATTTTATCCGGTTCATCTGTGCCGGTAATAGCTTCTCCTTCTATTTCATTCATCATAAAATAGGTGATTTTATTTAAGTCCAGTTCTGCAATTTTTCCGTTCATCGGGCTGGGATTTAAAACAATCTGCAGTCCTTTCTCATAGGCCATCGTTACGATTTCATTTATTGAACTGATTTCATTTTGGAGAACAAGAATGTCGTTTTCTTGAAAATTGTTTATTACTTCCTGTGCATATTCCTTGGTTATTTCCTGATTGGCTCCGCCAAAAAGAATAATGCAGTTTTGTCCGGACGCATCCACTTGAATGAATGCATTTCCTGTGGGCACCTCAAAAACTTTCACAAAGCTTACATCCACGTTGCTCTCTTTAAGCTTTTCTTTCAAAAATTCTCCATCACTGCCGATGCCTCCGGCATGGAAAACAGAAGCTCCTGCTTTGGATAAAGCCACCGATTGATTGAGGCCTTTGCCTCCGCAGAAGCGCTCCACTGATAGCGCAGAAAGAGTCTCTCCCGGTCTGACAAAGTGATCCACATTGTAAACCCAGTCTATATTTAAAGAACCAAAATTCAAAATTTTCATGCTTGTTCTTCCTCCGTCCGTATACTTAAATTCTATCCCTAAAATGGTCAAATATCAAATTGAGTCTTTATTTCCTGCACTTGTTTTTCTGTAATACTTTTTATCGGCCCCCCCAAAAGCTTTCCATTAAATACGGCCTCCGCACTGAATTCAATAACTTCAAGCTTATCAAATGCATTGAATATATTGGTTCCCGTGCAAATATAACAATCGTTTTCCACAATAGCAACAGGAGAGCTCGTTCTAAAGTATTGGGCTAATTCCTCTTGTCTGTCTATGGTCGAGCCAAAGGGAAATTTACTGATCTTTTCTCTCAAAACAATATAGCATTCCGGAATGGTTTTTAAATCATACTCCAAATCCGTTACGGCAAATATCATTGCGTTCTCCGGTGCCGCCATTATTACAGCATTGATCTCCGGATTTTCCTCATATATTTTTTTATGAAGCATTACACTTCTGGAAGGCTTTTTCCCTTCTTCTACTAAATCTCTCTGTATCTTGACAACCTCCGAAACAGTCAGCTCTGCGTTATCCGCACCGCTTCCTGTAATCAAAAAGCTGTCCTCATCTAAACGGGCAGATATAACACCAATATTTTGGGTAAACAAATCCCGCCTATAAGCTCTGTCACAGAAATCGCATATATCTTTTCTCAATTCCATCTCCCGGTCAGAGACCGTTTCCTGTTTAAAGACTCCCAGCTCAGAAACCGCAGAGCGATTGTAGTATTCTAATTGTTCTTGGGAGATAAGCTTGGGAGGCCGCCCCCAGAAGCTTTGGGCTTTAGCTTGAATCCGAGTGCTGAAATCCAGATCCCGGAATACGCCGAAAGCATGCATCAGACTTTTTTCGCTGGCTACAAACGCTCCGTGATTCTCTAAAATAGCCACGTTAGTGTTGGGATTATCTCGGAATTCCTTTGCAACATTTTCTTTCAGCTCTTCGCTGCCCGGACACCCATAAGCGGCAAGCTTCATATTTTTCACTGAATTAGCTGTTTGCGGAATCAGCATAGTCTCAGGCAATTCCCTCAGAAGGCTGACAGCAACCAGTCCTGGGGGATGTGCATGAACCACCGCCTTAAATTCCGGTCTGTCTGCTAAAATAGAGCGGTGTATACCCGTTTCCACAGATGGTTTTTTGCTGCCTTCTACTTTTCCCTCAGGAGATATTTTTAAAATATCCTCTGAATGGTATCTTCCTTTATCTCCTCCTGAAGGTGTTACCCATATATTCCCATTTAGGTCTTTTAAGGAAAGATTTCCTCCTGAGACCGTAGTAAGCTTAGCTTCATAAATTCTTGACATAAATTTACAGATCTGTTCGGGCGGGGATAATTTTTCTGCATTCATAATTCCCTTTCTCCCTTAAAAATTAAATATATTTTGATACATAAGGTTTTTTCATGTGATCACAAATCATATTAACAAATTTTTGCGTATCGATCTTTCTTGAAATATAACAATTGGGCTGTTTGTCTGTCAAATGCCAGATATCCGCCACAAGCTCTCCTGCAGTGAGTTCATCCTTTATAGAAATATCCCCCCAGACAAAATCGTATTCAACTAGTTTTTCATCAATAAGCACTCCTACACAAACAGCATCATGAACAGGTATTGTAAAAAAATTAAACAGGTCTTCATGGCCTTTTCCAAAAAAGTCCATGAGCTCTGCCGTAATAACAGACAGCTTATCTCCCTGCGCTCTTAATCTTTCAACGTCCTCTCTTTTAAACTCTGCTTTCATAGTAACATCAAGCGTATTTATATAAATTCTGCAACCGCTGTTCAATACTATTTTAGCGGCCTCCGGATCCAAAAAGAAATTAAACTCGTTGGAGGAATTGATGTTTCCTTCCGTACGGACGGCTCCGCCCATAATAATAATACGTTCAATCTTTTCCTTAATATCCGGTGCTAAAATAAAAGCTGCCGCAATGTTGGTCAAAGGTCCTGTAGGAACCAGTGTCACCTTTTCCCGGGAAGCTCTCAAGGTATTGATAATAAAGTTTACTGCGTGCTCTTCTTTTATGGGCGTAACCGGCTCCGGAATGTAAGGACCTCCCAGTCCGTCTTCTCCATGAATGGCAATCCCTGTCAATCGGTATTGATCCCTCATCATCGGCCTGGGGCAGCCTTTATATACCTGAATATCCGTAGCACCCGCGTAGTCAAGTATTCTTCTTGCATTTCTTGCCGTATATTCTACTCCGCTGTTTCCCTGAACAGCCGTTACTCCCAAAATTTGTATATTATCTGCCCGAGAAGCAAGTAAAAGAGCGATGGCATCATCGTGTCCCGGATCACAGTCCATTATCACCTTGATTCGTTTCTCTTTTCCCATATTTTCTCCTAAAATATATTTATACCCAAAGCTTTTCAGGATATATGCCTTTATCTTTTAAAGCCTGAAGAGCATTGACCACCATTTCTTTATCTTCCTTGTAAGTAACCCCGTACCATTTGTCTGTAGATTTTAAAACTTTTACGGTTGCCGCACCTTCTTTAATTAAATCGTCTACGGCTAATGGCAGAAAATATTCTCCCTTCATAGGATTTTCTGCCAGCGCTTTATCTAAAAACCTTGGAAACCTTTTAGCGATTTCATCAATCATACTTCTGCTGAATCCCCAGAAATTCATGGAAACAGGAGTTCCTTTAGGAACATTTTCCCAGCTTTCTCCGTCATCTTCGGTATAACCAATACTTCCGTCTTCCATCCATTTGATCTTTGTTCTCTCGGTAATCTCATTTAAGAAGCCCTCTCCTGAAGTCTGGCATACGCCCCTGGCTACTGTACCGTTTTCAGTCAAGGTATTTTCTATTTGATAGCCTATCATACAATATCTGTATTTTCCGTCATCTTTCGTATTCAATAGGTAATCATACATGCTTTGGAAAGCTCCCGGTCCGTAATAATCATCCGCATTTATTACGGCAAAAGGCCCATCGATCATATCT
Source organism: Firmicutes bacterium UBA6648 (assembly GCA_002455605.1). Classification (GTDB taxonomy): domain Bacteria; phylum Bacillota; class Clostridia; order Peptostreptococcales; family Anaerovoracaceae; genus Aminipila. The sequence continues at coordinate 5,381 of DKLE01000165.1, read as the reverse complement.
CTGCAGCTCAATACCGCATGACAGGTTCCCCAAGGTTTTATCCTTCCCTCCGGAACAGTATATCCTTCAGGCAGATCCTCCAGATCTTGAAAAGCATAACGAATATTTAAATGTCTTGCCGCTCTTCCCTCTATGATATTTTTAAAGTCTTCTTCTATTTCTTTTTTTATAACACAGATGACCTCTTTAAATCCTGCTAAATAGGCATCATATAAAGAAAAATCAATAATTAATTCCCCTGCTGATCCCACTGGATCCATCTGCTTTAATCCTCCGTAACGGCTACCCATACCAGCTGCCATAATAACTAAAACTGGTTCTTTCATCAATTCACTACCTTTCAAATTTATTTATTTCATTTTAGCAGCAAAATACTGCTAATTATACTTCATAAGTCTTTTCATTTTATACCAAAATTCTAACAATTACAACCTTTTCAAATACTGTGCCTGTGATATAATTGATTCTGTAAAGATACAGAGCATAAAGGAGGATTTTTATATGAAATATGATAGTTCGGATGCCGAAAAAAGAGCGGCTTTTGCTGTAGCTGATCGAATGGCAGCAGCAGCAAGAACAGCTCCCAAAGGATGTGGCGTAGATAATATTGAAGTTGTCATACTTGACGGTATTGAAAAGGATAAGCTGTCCGGTGACATGAGAAGTATTGCCAAAGAGACAGGTGCCGCTTTCTTCAATCGAGATGCCGGCAATGTAGACAATAGTCATTGTATCGTATTAATCGGTGTGAAAGATAACCCTTTAGGGCTGGAAAGCTGTGGTATCTGCGGATTTGAAAACTGCGGCGTCATGAAAAATGCAGGAGCCAATTGCACATTCAACATAACCGATTTAGGTATTGCCGTTGGTTCTGCGGTATCCCTTGCTGCCGATAACCGAATTGATAACCGTGTATTATACTCAGCCGGTAAAACAGCCGTTGCCACCGGAGTATTTCCTAAAGACGTGAGAGTAGCTTACGGCATCCCTCTTTCTACTTCGTCCAAAAGTATTTTCTTTGACAGAGAACCCGGATGTGTTCTTGTTTAGCTAAATAAAGGAATAGATCAATCCTTGGCTGTTCTAATCAGCCAGCGGATTTTTCTATTCCTTAGTTATTTTTTTAATTTATTCCTATGTTCATACTCCCCATTTTATAGCCTTTTAAATCCAAAGTCACATAATGGAATCCCAGTTCCTTAAACTTTTCATAAACGGCTTTTCTTCTCTCTTCTGACATCATACTCTGAAAGTCTTCCTCTTCTACTTCAATACGGGCTAAGTCCCCGTGAGTCCTGACTCTCAGCTGTCTGTATCCCAAGCCTATCAAATATTCTTCTGCCAGCTCCACTCTTTTTAACCGCTGCACATTGAGCTCTTCTCCATACACAAATCTCGAAGCAAGGCAGGCGCGGGAAGGCTTATTCCATGTGGGCAGTTTCAATTCTTTAGAGATCTTGCGTATCTCCTCCTTATATAATCCAACGGCCTGTAAAGGACTGTCTACTGAGAGCTCTTCTATGGCTTTTTTCCCCGGTCTGTAGTCCATTGTATCATCCATATTGGATCCTTCTGCTACCTTTTTTATACCCATCTGCTGCGCTTTTTCTATTAAAGCAGAAAAAATAGCTTTTTTGCACAAATAGCATCGGTTTTCCGGATTAGAAGCAATGCCTTCTACTTTCAGCACATCCATATTTATTACTTCGTGTTTGATATGATGCTTTTGTACAAATTCTATTGCATCCGTATATTCCGATTCCGGTACGAACAACGACTTAGCGATAATAGCAACCGCTTTGTCTCCCAAAGCTTCTTTTGCTGCATATAACAACAAAGTAGAATCTACCCCGCCGGAAAAAGCAACAGCTACGCTCCCCAATTCCTCTAAATACGCTTTCAGATCACGATATTTTTTCATAAAATTTCTTTCATTCCTTAAGTATTCCATCACCTTTGGTGCCGCTATAATAAACCATGGAGCAAATTTCTCCGGTTCTTTAAGTAATTCTGTTTCCAGATCTGAAAAACTGATCCATTTCATCTCTGCTACTTCGTCGGGATTCATTTGAAAACTTCCATTGAATTCTCCTATCATCACATGATCATATTCATGCTCATATAAATCCCCATGAAATTTATATTCATACTCAAAACAAAAAATCTCTCTAACCCTGCATTTTATACCGGTTTCATGAAAAAGCCTCTCTTCTGCATCTTGAGTTATCCCCAAGTTATCCCCAGGATGTGAACAACATGTATTGGCCCACAATCCTCCTGAATGATACTTGTGAAATGCTCTTTGCTGAATCAGCAGCTTATCACCATGATATAAAAAAACAGAAAATGCTCTATGGAGTAACGGTCTTCTATGTGCTTCCTCCTTCGATGCTTTTCCTATGGGATTATCCTTGCTATCTACTAAAATAACTTCATTCCTCAATCTATCTTTTTCTTTTTTCATTATCCGTATCCTTTTTTCATTTTCTTTTCTATTTTTTGTTCAGTTTCTCCATAATTGAAATTGCTGTGATCAATATAGCTAATCCTAAAGCCCATCCCCCCAGAACATCTGTGGGATAATGAACACCCACATATATTCTGCTCATCCCTATGGCCGCAAAAAGTACTATAAATAGACTCCCTGCTACTTTATACACAATTTTATCCACAGCTTTGTGGAAAAGCAAGTATGCAAACAAACCATAAAATACAAGGCCTGAGCACGAATGTCCACTGGGAAAACTGAAACCACCCTGTGGAATAAGGAAGTTTTCCACAGGAGGCCTGGGTCTTTGCACCGCTATCTTAATCAGTGTTTGTATAGTAGAAGAACAGGTCACAGCAATAGCAAGGGGCATTCCATATTCCACCCTGCTTCTCTTAAAAAATAACAATAAAATGCAAAGAAAAATAATTGTATTGGAATTACCCAGATAAGTTATGCCTATCAAAATAGGATTCAGCTTTTGATTTCTCCATTCAAGAATACCGTTTCTTATAGCCGTGTCAAATCCGATTGCTTCTCCGGATCTCATGGAATTAACCACAATAAACGCTATAAAAGCGAAGCATAGCAATGCCCCGCTTAAAATAACAATTCTTTTTTTTGTCATAAAAGCTCCCTTAAATTTTACTCTACAGGATGATTATTTATATTTTACAGCTGTGCCATAAGCAATAATTTCTGCGGCACCCTGCATAATAGCAGCAGAGGAAAACTGAACTTGCAGAATTGCATCTGCTCCCATCTTTTCTGCCTCATCGATCATTCTCTTTGTTGCAATTTCACGGGCTTCCGTCAGCATTTCTGTATAGCCTGTCAATTCTCCTCCCACAAGACCTTTTACTCCGGCCATTATATCTCTGCCCACATTCTTTGACTGTACCACATTTCCTTTAACGATTCCCAGTACCTCTATGTCCTTTCCCGGTATATGATTTATATTAACTAAAAGCATTCTCTTGTCCTCCTTGTTATTATTTTATTCAAAAATTTAAATTATATAATATTGGTTTTTAATATTATACTACACCTTTGGAGAAATTAATAATTAATATTTTGTGAATTATATGGTATGATTAAAGGTATAGTTTAGCAGGCATAAGAGCTTTACTTTATTTGCTCTTTTGGCCAGAATGGAGAAAACAGAAATGAAAATTATAAGAAATATACCAATGGCAATTGAATTTATGTCAGCATTGCCAGAATTAACAAAGCATAAAAAAAACATATATAAATACAGAGATCTTGAGGATTTTGAAAAGGAAAGAGAATATATTTTAAAAGCAACCTCCACTTGGGGGAAACGACTGATTCGTGATTTAAACATTAATTTAAACATAATCGGCAAAGAAAACCTTCCGGAAAAAGGACCAGTGGTATTTGTAGCTAACCATCAGGGCTATGGTGATATTCCGGTCTGCTGTGCCGCTTTGGACAAATTCCAGACAGGTTTTATTGCTAAGAGCAGTCTTCAAAAATTACCCTTTTATGGTGAATGGATACAAAATATCCGAAGCGTTATGATCGATCGAGGAGATCCCAGAGAATCTCTGAGAGCGATAGAAACTGCAATCAGTTATATCCATCAAGGATTTTCCATTGTAGTGTTTCCCGAAGGTCACAGAAGCAAAGGTCATGAAATAGGGGAATTTAAAAAAGGCAGTTTAAGATTAGCCACAAAACCCGGGGTCCCTGTTATACCTATTTCTATCAATGGCACTTATAAACTTTTTGAAGAAAAGGGATACATGCAAGGAAACTTCAACGTTGATTTTCTTATTCACCCTGCTATTGAGACAGCAGGAATGTCAAGATCAGAGGCTTCTAATTTAGCAGCTTCCGTGGAGCAGATTGTAAGAAAAGGGCTGGAAGAGTTAAAAAGCAGATAAAATAATTAAAAGCAGAACAAAAGATCTTTCTCTTTTGATTCTGCTTTTTTTTCTATATTTACATGGGCGTTCGAAAACCTTTTCCCAAAATATTACTGGAATTTGTTATGATTACAAAAGCATGAGGATCATTTTCTTTTATAAAATCACGCAGAAGCTTCCCTTGAGCACGGTTAACCACCGACATCAATACAGATTTTTCTTTGTTATCATAAATTCCAATACATCCATGCTTCGTCACACCACGTTTTATCTGATAAAGGATAAACTCACTTATCTCATCCGGTTTATCGGTTATAATGGTAAAACATTTTGAAATATTAATGCCTTCCATGACATTATCAACTACAACGGCCTTAGATAAAAGCCCCAGCACTGAAAATAAGCCGGTGGTCACCCCAAACATAATTCCGCTGGTTATGGCAATGAGTGCATCCGTACAAAATAATGCTTTTCCAATATCCAGTGCCGTATATTTTTTCAGTATCATTGCGATGATATCTGTTCCTCCGCTGCTGGCGGAATAATTAAATAAAACCGCCGATCCCACCGCGGGCAATATAGATCGGAAGAGCG
>DKLE01000165.1:0-340 GCA_002455605.1 Firmicutes bacterium UBA6648 | reverse complement strand
CGCCGATCCCACCGCGGGCAATATAACTGCAAATACCAACTCCATCAGAGGTTCATTAGTCAGGGGTTTATCCAACGGAATAATTTTTTCGAAAAAAGTAACAAAAAACGATAACACAACAGAACCATATAGAGTTCTTACTCCAAAAGAAGTTCCCAGAAACATGAAACCCACCACTAAAAGCAGCATATTTACAGCTGCCATTAAAGTTGCTTTTGATATGGGCAATACACCTGCAAGTAAAATAGCTATCCCGCTGACGCCGCCCGTAGAAAAATTATTGGGCATTTTAAAAAAATATACCCCGGTGGCAACTAAAAACAGCCCAAAGGTTATTAAA
>DKLE01000027.1 GCA_002455605.1 Firmicutes bacterium UBA6648 | reverse complement strand
AAGAGTAAAAAAAGAAATTCGGTACGGATGATTTATTGCCTCTTTGGATTGCAGACATGGATTTTAAAACAGCACAGCCGATTATTGATGCATTGGAGGAACGTGCCAGACAAGGTATCTTTGGGTATACATACAGGCCGGAATCCTATTATGAAGCTATTTGCAGCTGGCAGGAAAAAAGAAACAACCGTCTGATAGATAAATCCATGATAAGCTTCAGCCCCGGTGTGGTTCCTTCTATGTCCGTATTAGTGCGGGAGTTAACGGAGAGCTCCGATTGTGTTTTAATACAGACTCCTGTGTACTCCGAATTTTATGATGTAGTGGAAAATTGGGGCAGAAAGGTTATAGAAAATCCATTGGCAGAAAATGAGGGGAAATATACCATTGATTTTGAGGATCTGGAGAGAAAGCTTGCCATGGGTCCAAAGCTATTCATTTTCTGCAATCCCCATAATCCTGTGGGCAGAGTATGGAACAGAGAAGAGCTGAAGAAGGTAGTTGAACTTTGTATTAAATATCATGTTATCATGATTTCCGATGAAATTCATTCGGATTTAATTCTATGGGGAAACCAATTTATTCCTTCGGTTCATGCCTGCCCAGGTGCCGAAAAGCAGATAATAACTTGTCTGGCCGCATCAAAGACTTTTAATTTGGCGGGATTACAAGCTTCTATTGCAGTTTTTCCAAATAAAGAACTAAAAGAGAAGTTTGATTATGTGTGGAAAGGAATGGATATTCTTCGCAATAACTGTTTTAGCCTGGTGGCTACGGAAGCGGCTTATAAGTACGGTGAGGAATGGCTTTCGCAATTGATCCCGTATTTAGAGGAAAACATGTTGTTTATTGATTCCTATCTGAGAGAAAATCTGCCTCAGATAAAGTTTTCCATTCCTGAAAGCACTTATCTCGGCTGGATGGACTGCAGGGCATTAAATATGAAGCAAGATGAATTGAATGATTTTATCATTAAAAAAGCAAAGCTTGGTCTCAATAGCGGCAACAGCTTTGCCCGTTCCTTGGAGGGTTTTATGAGAATTAATGCGGCTTGTCCAAGGAGCCTGTTAAAGCAGGCATTAGAGCAATTAAAAAATGCGGTTGATGAATATTCGGTAAAAAAGAGCAGTTAAATATTATTGACAAACAGAAATTATCGTGATAGCATAGACACATTGTAATTTGGAGGAATATTTATGAATATTAAAAATTTAAGAACAACTGTAAAAAAGAATAGAGTCCTCTTACTCTTAGCCGACTTAGTGTAGCAATTGTGTTTATGATTAGATAATGTATGCTTTCATCATAGATGCAGTTGCGGTTCAAGTGATTGTATCTATGATGGCTAATTTGTATTTTATATAAAAGCAAGCCTCATAGATCTTATGAGGCTGTTTTAATTAGTAAGAATAAAATAAGTCTCATAGACTGTATGGGGCTGACAGATATCCTAGGTTAAAGAAGTCCCATAGACTATGGGGCTTTTTTTATTATATATTTTTAACTTAGGAGGTTTACGATGAAAGAAAAAAGGGCACAGTGGGGGTCTAAATGGGGGTTTTTATTTGCAGCAGTGGGATCAGCTGTAGGCTTGGGAAATATCTGGCGATATCCTTATGTTGTATACGAGAGCGGAGGCGGAGCTTTTTTAATCCCGTACTTCTTCGCTATATTTACAGCAGGAATTCCACTACTGATATTGGAATACAGCATGGGACATCTTTATAGAGGTTCGACTCCTCTTGCTGTTTTCAGGGCAAATAAAAATTTTGAATGGCTTGGGTGGTGGCCGGTGATCAGTTCTGCCGTAATTTTATGCTATTATTCCATGATATTGAGCATGGCTGTAAAATACATTCTTTTTAGTGTGGATAAGAGCTGGGGGCAGGATTCCAATGATTTTTTCTATAATGAGTTTTTGAAGTTATCCGATTCGCCATTCCATTTAGGAGGAATTGTCTGGCCTATTTTAATTGGAATATTGATAATCTGGGCTGTAAACTGGCTGATTTGTTATAGGGATATAAAAACAGGTATTGAAAAGATAAGCAAGCTTTTATTGCCTTGCCTGCTGGTGATAATGATCATTATTGTTATCAAAGGGATTACGTTAGATGGAGCTGCAACGGGGCTTAATGCTTTATTTACGCCGGACTGGGATAGAGTTAAAAATCCTCAGATCTGGATTTCTGCCTATGGTCAGGTATTTTTTTCTTTAAGTATCGCTACCGGGATTATGATGACTTATTCCAGCTATCTGCCGGATAAAACGGACATTAATAACAGTGCTTTTTTAACAGCTTTTGCTAACAGCGGATTTGAGTTTTTAGCTGCCATAGGTGTATTTTCCATATTGGGTGAAATGGCGGAAAGTCAGGGAGTAGCCGTAGATGAGGTTGTAACCAGCGGTATAGGACTGGCCTTTATTGCATTTCCTAAAGTATTTTCCACGATGGGAATATGGGGAAATATTTTGGGCGTATTATTTTTTATTTGCTTGAGTTTTGCAGGAATTACATCATCTGTTTCTCTGGTTGAGGCTATATCGGCTTCGATTATAGACAAGTCCGGGTGGCAGCGCAAAAATGTGGTAACGATCATTTGTCTGATTGGATTTGCCGCAAGTTCAATTTTTTCTCTGAACGCAGGACTGTATTTACTGGACATTATGGATAATTTTATTAACAATTACGGCATTGTAGCAGTAGGGCTGCTGGAAGCGATAATGGTTGGATGGATTATAAAGCCCATAGTTATTCGTGAACACACCAATTCCATGTCCTATTTTAAAATCGGAGCATGGTGGGATATTATTATCAAATATATAACGCCGGCTATTTTGTCAGTGACCCTGTTACAGACTATTGTAAACGGATTTAAAAATCCATATGGAGGATATGATAGGACGGCATTAATTATTTATGGCTGGTCTGTAATTCTGTTGGGAATTGCGGGGGCTGTATGGATCAGCAGAAAACCTTGGAAGAAGGAGGAACGAGTATAATGACAAGCCAGGCAATTTTATTTTTAATATTGGGAATGGTTATCCTTTATGGAGGGCTGGCTATTACCATTGCTATTACTTATAAACATAAAGATCAGCAATAAAACCCCAAAGGACGGCTAATGTATTTATTTTTAATGCAGTAATTGGATTTTTGCGAATAAATATTTGCTAAATTAATAAAATGTAAAATAGCAAAGGTTAGTGCTGCATTAGAAATAAGGGGGAAAAGTAAATGGAAAACGTTCAGCTGCAAGGTACTGTGTTAGATGAAAACAGATGTGAAACAAATAAAGCGGTGCTTCAGGGTGTTATTATGACTGAATTGAAATTCAGTCACAAATCTTATGGAGAAAGCTTTTACTTGTTTGAGGTTGGAATAGGCAGAAAAAGCGGTTACAGAGATGAAATAAAAGTGGTTATTTCAGAAAGGCTGATATGGGACATTAATCTTGCCATGGGAATGCGAGTAAAAGTAGAAGGACAAATACGAACATATAATGAGGAAAGTGACGGAAGGAGCCGGCTGAATATAGTGGTTTTTACAAGAGGCATTCAGATTATTGATGAGGATGAATTAGATGAAAATTACATATATTTAGAAGGTTTCTTGTGCAAAGCTCCCATTAGAAGAACTTCACCTTTGGGACGAGAACTTTGCGACATCATGCTTGCAGTAAACAGAATGTACAACAAATCCGACTACATCCCTTGCATTGCATGGGGAAGAAATGCAACTTATGCAGGCGGCCTTGAAGTGGGGACGAAGCTGTCCATTATAGGAAGAATACAGAGCAGAGAATATAAAAAGAGGGATACAGACGGAAATATAATTAACCGGATTGCTTATGAGGTATCCATCCTGAAAATTGAGGAATAAGAAGTAAATAAATCCTGCGGCATAGGGTAAAATAAGAAAATAATATTTTTATTAAATAAGAATTTATGGTATAATATAGTGCTTCATTATGTGGATTGGAAAGTAATGGAAGTAGTTGTTTTGACGTATCAAAAAAACCGTATGAACGGAGGAGATAGAAAATGAGAATAGTCTTAGATGGGATGGGCGGCGATAACGCACCTGAG
>DKLE01000288.1:426-7124 GCA_002455605.1 Firmicutes bacterium UBA6648 | reverse complement strand
CCGATTATTCGTGAAGAAGATGGATTAGCCAAGTCTTCCAGAAATACATACTTAAATGAACGGGAGAGGACAGCAGCTTTATGTCTTTCCAAGGCTGTTAAAAGAGGACAGGAGGTTATTGATAAGGGCTGCAACAGCAATGATGTGCTTCAGGAAATGAATGAGATCATCGAAAAGGAGCCGTTAGCCAAAGTGGATTATATATCTATAGTGGATGCACTTACTTTACAGCTTGTAGAATATGTGGAAAGGCCTGTCCTGGCAGCCATGGCCGTATATATTGGAAGAACCCGGCTGATTGACAATTTTATATATGAGCCCGCCGATCAATAAATGGAAACGACAAATAACTATAGTTTATGAGTAATTATGAACTATAGTTTTCTTTTTTGAAGGGTGGTGGTAGAATGAGGAAGAAGCAAATAGGACTATAATCAAAAAATGGAGGTAGAAATGGCTATTGAAAAGTGCAGAGCATATTTTAAAAAGTTTAATATGGAAGATAAAATTTTAGAGTTTGAGGTATCCAGTGCTACGGTGGAGCTTGCAGCAGTAGCAGCGGGCTGTGAGCCTGAACGAATTGCCAAAACCATGTCCTTCAAGATTGACGATAAGCCGATATTAATTGTCATGGCCGGAGATGCAAGGATCGATAACAGCAAATACAAAGGACAATTTTATACAAAGGCCAAGATGCTCACGCCTGAAGAGGTGATAGAATATATAGGCCATGGGGTAGGCGGTGTTTGCCCTTTTGGCATAAACCAAGGGGTAACTGTTTATCTGGATGAATCATTGAAGCGGTTTAATACAGTATTCCCCGCCTGCGGAAGCAGCAACAGTGCTATTGAATTGACGATACCTGAGTTGGAAAAGTATTCAAACTATGTGGGGTGGGTAGATGTTTGCAAAAACTGGCAGCAGTAATTTAACAGAAGGGAAAATTTCCAGGCAGCTGTTTTTATTTGCAATGCCCCTGCTGTTGGGAAATATGCTGCAGCAGGTGTATTTTATCACCGACTCCATTATAGTAGGCCAGTGCATTGGCAGCACTGCATTGGCCGCACTGCATTGGCCGCTGTGGGGGCAGCCTCATCCATCACAATATTAATGGTAAACTTTTTTTCCGGTATGGCTAATGGTGCCGGTATTTTATTGGCCCAATATGTAGGTGCCGGTGATACGGCTAAATTAGCAAGGACTATCCGGGCAGCAGCTATATTTACTGTAGCCTTTGGCATTATTTGTTCAGTTGCGGGGGTCATACTTACTCCGTTGTTTCTAGAAATGATGGACACTCCTGCTGACGTTTTTACTCAAGCAGATAATTATTTGACTTATTGCTTTGCAGGAATGCTTCCCATGCTGATTTATAATATGGGAGCGGCTAGTATGCAGGCGATGGGGAATTCCAAAACCCCTCTTTATTTTCTTAGTATTGCGTGCGTAGCCAATGTAATTTTAGATTTGGTTTTTATACAGGGCTTTGGAATGGATGTAGAAGGCACGGCTATTGCCACCTGTATTGCTCAAATAATAGCTGCATTTTTAGTTTGCCTGGCAATGAAAAGAAAGATATCAACTATACAAGAAGAAAAATCACCGGAAGCAATAGACGATCTGGTACAGAGCGGGAAAAAAGGCCAAGGAAATCTATTGGAGATATTGAAGAGGATCACACTGCTGGGATTGCCAATTGGCATGCAAAGCGTAGTCATCAATTTTTCCAACATAGTAGTCCAAAGTCATATTAATAGCTTAGGTTCTGATGTGATGGCGGCATGGAGTGCATTTTGCAGACTGGATGGGTTTATCATTCTTCCGTTTATGAGTTTTAGTCTGGCGGTGATGACCTTCACCGGACAAAATTATGGAGCGAGAAAACCAGAAAGAATTTTTGGCGGAGTAAAGTCCGGACTGATTATGAGCTGCGGATTTACTATTGCGGTAGGTATCCTAATTGTAGTGCTGGCAGAGCCATGTTTTAAAATTTTTACTAAATCTCCGGAAGTTATATCCTATGCCTGCAGCATGGTATATTATATGGTTCCATTTTATTTTATGCTGGCAGCGTCCAGAATTTACATAGGGGTCATATCTGGAGCAGGAAATTCGATCATGCCTATGCTTATAAATATTCTTTTTATGTGTGTTTTTAGGGTCATTTTCTTGCCAATCTCTGCTGAAATATTGGGAAGAACGCTAATGGTAGTGTATTATACATATTGGATTTCATGGGTTTTAAGTCTCATAAGCATTATGGTGTATTATTATACAAGAATGAGAAAACAGATAGTATTGTTGTCGAATCTCAACGAATAAGAGGTAAACTTTTATTGATAATAGACTTTCGAAATAGTCTGAAAAATGATAAAATGACAAAATAGGATATATTTTGTCATTCTGCAAAAGGAATCATTTTTTATTATCAAGTATTATTTTAGAAAGAAGGAGTTTGCCATGAAGAGTATCAGAACAAAAATAATGGTGATAATCGGAGGTATTACCATATTAGCAATGGTTATTTCTGCGTTAATTACTGTAAACACTGTAGTGGATACTGTTATTAGTGATCAGGAGCACATATCGAATCTTACTACCAAATCCGCAGCATCAGAAATTGATGAATACTTTGCCAGGTACATAACGAAGGTAGAGCAAATGGCGGCAGACAGCAATGTTAGAAGGACTTTAACTGATGTAACCACGAGGGAAAATTATATGCAGCTGCCTACTTATGAGGGAACTTACAGTTCATTGAACAAGATCATGGAACTGGATACAAAAAATATTTTATCAGCCTTCATAGCTTCTTCCAACACTGATGTAGCCTTTGACGGAGGAGATTGGCTTTCGGATCCGGGATTTGATCTGAAAACAAGGAGCTATTGGTTCACTGAGCAGGCAGCTATAGACAAAGGATATATCATAACCGAACCGTATCAGGATGTGGATACAGGAGGAATGGTTATAACCGTTTCAGCACCTGTGTATAATATGGCAGGAGACAAGATAGTAGGGATTGCCGGTATAGATGTAGCGATAAATGATTTAAGCCGTATGGTTGTAGATGTAAAAACCTCCTATGAAGATGACAGCTATTATACCATGCTGGTTTCAGAGCAGGGACAAGTATTGGCGGCAAAAGATTCTGAAAGGCTTTTAAAATCAATAAATGAAATAGGGTTCAGCCAGAATATGGTTGATGAAATAATCAAACCATCTGATAAGGTTGTAAATTTTGACGATAATGGACAGGAATGCTATGGAATCGTAAAGACCACTAAAGATGCAGGATGGAAAGTGGTGCTCACTGTGCACGAGGATGAATTTATGAAAGTATCCGACGCGACGGAAAGAAATATTCTTATCATTTATATGATAGCTATTGTGCTTCTGTTTGTCGTTATTGTTCTTGTGGCAAACGGTATAGCAGCACCTTTGAGAAAGCTGACAAATGTTACTGATGATCTGGCGAAGGGCAACCTTGATGCAAATGTTGATATTAAGTCAGCGGATGAAACCGGCAGATTGGCCGATTCCATGAGAAGCCTTGTGGTGAGACTGAGACAGTATATTGAATACATAGACGAAGTTTCCGCATCATTGGATAAATTTTCAGAGGGCCAGCTGGATATCCGGCTTGAACATAGTTATGATGGTGAATTTGCTAAAATAAAGAGCTCCTTGATGCAGGTTTCCAGTGTATTTAAGAGTACCATAGGACAGATTATAGAAACTTCAGAAAAGGTAGCCGGCGGATCCGGAGAGATTGCCAATGCGTCTCAGCTGTTGGCACAGGGGGCTGCTAATCAGGCAAGTACCACTCAGGAGTTGACAGCTACTATTAATGAACTGTCCGATCGTGTCAGTAAAAATGCCTCTCATGCAATGAATGCCTCGGAGCAGGTGAGGAATGTGGGAGATACTGCCGATCAGAGCAATGAACAAATGAGAAAAATGATTTTCGCAATTGCTGAAATAAATGACAAGTCGGCAGAAATCGGAAAGATTATAAAGGTAATAGAAGATATTGCGTTCCAGACCAATATATTGGCATTAAATGCGGCCGTGGAAGCAGCAAGAGCAGGAGAAGCAGGGAAAGGCTTTGCGGTGGTTGCTGATGAGGTTCGCAACCTGGCAAGTAAATCCGCAGAAGCGGCGAAGGATACCACTCATTTAATTGAAGAAACAGTAAAAGCAGTAGAAAACGGAACGGAGATTGCCAATCGTACGGGAGAAATGCTTGGTCAGGTAATTGAGGGAGTTTCTCAGACAGTAGCCCTGATAAACGAGATTTCTTCTGCATCGGTAGGTCAGGCTGAAGCCTTAAAACAGACGTTGGAGGGAGTGGAACAAATCGGTTCTGTGGTACAGACCAATGCAGCCACGGCAGAAGAGAGTTCGGCAGCCAGCGATGAACTGTCAAAACAGGCAAATAGGCTGAAAGATGTTGCCCAGTATTTTAAATTTTAATTACATAAAACGACAGACATCGACAGATGTATGCAAAACCCCTAAAAATTTACTTTTTTTAGGGGTTTTGTGTAGATTTTTTGGGAGCATGGTGCTAATATTACAATAGCTGATAATTTTTTATTTATAGGGGTACTTATCGTGCCTTACTGAAAGGAGATCTGTAAAGGAATGAGAAGTCTTAAGACAAAAATTATGGTAACCATAGGAGGCGCTGCCATTCTTGCAATGATTGTTTCCGCTTTTGTTACGATAAACACAGTAGTAGATACTGCAATTGATAATGAAGAATATATTTCTAAATTATCAGTAGAAGCAGCGACTGCAGATATTAATGAATATTTTACCAAGTATATTGCTATAGCCGATCAGATAGCATATAACAGTGAAATGAAGACACTGCTTACCCAAGTGACCACTACAGAAGGATTGACAGAAAATCCTTTATACAAAGACTGCTATGATACTTTAAAAAGAATTACGGATAATAACGATAAAGAAATTTTATCTGCCTACGTCGTAACTGCATATACAAATGTGGGATTGGACGGTGCAGGTTGGATTCCTGATTCTAGCTTTGATTTAAAAGAGAGAGAGTATTGCTTTGACAGCCAGGAAAAAATCGATAGAGGATATGTTATTACAGAGCCTTATCAGGATTCCGACACAGGAAATATGATCATCACCATTGCGGTTCCGCTATATGATATGTATGATTCACAGCTTATCGGTGTTTCTGCGATCGATGTAACCATTAACGAACTGAGTGATATGGTGGTCAAATCTAAAAGCAATTATGACAATGCATACAAAATGTTAATATCAGCTCAAAATTATGTTTTAGCAAGCAAAAATCCGGATTTGCTATTAAAAAATACCGATAAAATTGGATTCAGTGATGAAATGGTGCAGGAGATATTAAAGCCTACGGACAAGGTCATTGAATTTAAAGATAACGGACAGGCCTGTTTTGGGGTTGTCAACACCACAAGAGATGCAGGCTGGAAAGTGGCATATATCATACCGGAGAAAGATTTTATGCAGACTACAGCTGCAGTAAAGCGTAATATTATCATTGTTTATGTAATCGCAACGATCTTACTCTACGCAGTTATGGCACTGGTTGCAAGAGGAATCGTTGCCCCGTTAAAGAAATTGACGGATGTTACAGATGAATTGGCAAAAGGGAACCTGAACGCTGATGTTGACATAAAATCCGCAGATGAAACAGGACGATTGGCCGATTCCATGAGAAGCCTTGTAGTAAGGCTAAGACAATATATACAGTACATAGATGAAGTTTCTGCGTCGTTGGATCAATTTTCTGCAGGATATCTGGATATTCAGCTTAAATATGACTATGACGGGGAATTCGCTAAGATAAAGGAATCCATGCTTCAGGTATCCAGCGTATTTAAGGACACCATCGGGCAGATTATACAGACATCTGAAAGGGTTGCCAGCGGTTCAGGAGAAATCGCCAATGCTTCCCAGATGCTGGCACAGGGAGCAACTAATCAGGCCAGCACTACGCAGGAATTGACTGCTACAATCAATGAACTGTCTGATCGGGTTACCAAAAACGCCGATCATGCTATGAATGCCTCCGAACAGGTAAGAAATGTAGGAGATACTGCGGACCAGAGTAATGAACAAATGAGGAAGATGATAACTGCAATTGCAGAGATCAATGAAAAATCAGCTGAAATCGGAAAGATTATAAAGGTTATAGAGGACATCGCTTTCCAGACCAATATATTGGCTTTGAATGCGGCCGTGGAAGCAGCAAGAGCAGGAGAAGCTGGCAAGGGCTTTGCGGTGGTTGCCGATGAGGTTCGCAACTTAGCAAGTAAATCCGCAGAAGCGGCAAAGGACACTACTCTTCTGATAGAAGAAACAGTAAAAGCAGTAGAGAATGGAACTGGAATTGCTAATATGACAGGAGAGATGCTTGGTCAGGTGATTGAGGGGGTATCCCACACCGTAGATCTTATTAATGAAATTTCATCGGCTTCTGTGGGACAGGCTACTGCTCTGAAGCAGACCTTAGAAGGGGTTGAGCAAATCAGTTCAGTTGTACAGACCAATGCAGCCACAGCGGAGGAAACCTCAGCTGCCAGTGACGAATTGCTGAAGCAGGCTAATGCATTACAGAGTGTTGCGTTACAGTTTAAAATTTAAATAATGAATTTACTATAGAGAAAGGGATTATATAATCCCTT
>DKLE01000288.1:0-316 GCA_002455605.1 Firmicutes bacterium UBA6648 | reverse complement strand
GATTATATAATCCCTTTCTCTTTTCTTATACGGAATACTGAATATAAAGTAAAAAGAGCCTCATCTTATGCGTGGCCCTTTTATACTTATTTTATAATGAGTATTTGTTTTGCGGTTTTTCCGTCTTCATTCAGCTGTATGGCTATAGTCGCTCCTACATTTAATTCAGAAATGGCGGAAGAGGATATTTGATTGTCCATGTAACCAATAGAAGTGGAATCATCAATAGTCAGCGTAAGTGTTTGGTCTGTTAATACAATAGTGCTTTTTTCTGAAGGATTGTTTCTCTGAGCATTCGGCGGATTTTCACCATCAG
>DKLE01000176.1 GCA_002455605.1 Firmicutes bacterium UBA6648 | reverse complement strand
GAAGCTCTTCTCCTTTGCAGCCGACACCTGTTGAAACCCAAGCACCGATACCTAAGAGAACTGCGTCATAATCGGTTCGGATTGTATCAAATGGAATATCCACACCTACTTTTGTATTTGGGATTAATTCCACTCCCATTTTTTCTATCATGAAGATTTCTTCATCCAGAATTTCCTTAGGCAGTCTGTATTCCGGAATACCATATCGAAGCATTCCGCCTAGCTTAGGCATTGCCTCATAAATAGTCACACTATGACCCTGCTGCCTTAAGAAATATGCTGCAGACAATCCCATGGGACCGCCGCCGATAACGGCTACACTTTTTCCGGTCTCAGGAGCAATATCCGGCATAAATGGATCTTCAGAGAACATATCCTGATCCGCCGCAAATCTCTTTAACCACTGAATGGAGATAGCATTATCCGGACCATCAATTAATTTTCTTCGGCACTTTTCTTCGCAAGGATGAGGACATACTCTTCCGATGGCACCTGGAAGCGGAATGTTCTTCTTGATTAATTCAATGGCCGCTTCAAATTCACCATTGGCTATCAGCCCAACATATCCCTGACAATCAGTCCCTGCTGGACATGCCAAGGAGCATGGAGGTCTGCAGTCCCCTATATGATTGGATAACAGTAATTCCAGATTTGTTTTTCTTGATTCGATTATTCTTTCCGTATTCGTCCTGATCACCATGTTTGGAGCAATTTCTGTGGCACACGCCTTTACAAGCTTTGGATTTCCTTCAACCTCACAGACGCAAAGACCACATGAACCATAAATTTCAGTTCTCTCATCAAAGCACAGAGTCGGAACAAAAATATCATTTTCTTTTGCAACTTCCAAGATTGTCTGTCCGGGAATTGCATAAACTTCTTTTCCGTCAATATTTAATCTAAACTTTTTCATATTTTTCTCCTCCTCCCTTAGTTTTTCTCTATAGCGCCAAACTTACAAGTTTCCAGGCACTTTCCGCATTTAATACATGTTGTCTGATCAATAACGTGTAATTCTTTCACTTTTCCGGAAATAGCACTAACCGGACATTTCTTTGAACATAGTGTACATCCCTTGCAGGCATCTGTAATGGTAAATGTAAGCAGCGGCTTACATGACTTCGCCGTACATTTTTTGTGATAAATATGATCCTCATATTCATTTCTGAAATACTTTAAAGTAGTCAATACAGGATTTGGAGCCGTCTGTCCAAGGCCGCATAAAGAACCGTCTTTAATCTTATATGCAAGCTCTTCCAAAAGCTCAATATCTCCGTCTCGCCCTTCACCTCGGGTAATTCTTTCAAGAATCTCAAGCATTCTCTTTGTACCTACACGGCAGTAATTACATTTACCGCAGGATTCTTTTCTTGTAAAGTCCAGAAAATATCTTGCCATATCTACCATGCAAGTATCTTCATCCATTACAATCATACCGCCGGAACCGACAATCGCTCCGGTTTTATTAATATCCTCATAGGTTACCGGTGTTTCTATCAATTCGGACGGAATACATCCTCCTGATGGTCCTCCCATCTGAACAGCTTTAAACTTTTTATCCTGTTTGATACCTTCTCCGATTCCATAGATAACATCCTTCAAAGGAAGCCCCATAGGAACTTCTACCAAGCCGCCTTTCTTTATCTTTCCTGCTAAGGCAAATACTTTGGTACCCTTGCTCTGTTCCGTACCCATAGCACCAAATGCAGCACCGCCGTTTACAATTATCCAGGCTACATTTGCAAAGGTTTCTACATTGTTAATATTGGTTGGCAGCTGCCAATATCCCTTTTGTGCAGGAAAAGGAGGTTTCAGTCTAGGCATACCTCTCTCTCCTTCAAGCGATGCAATTAACGCTGTTTCTTCACCGCATACAAAAGCACCGGCACCGGCTTTAATCCTCAAATCAAAGTCATAGCCGCTTCCAAAGATATCTTTTCCTAAAAATCCCTTTTCTCTAGCCTGTGCCATAGCAATCTCCAGTCTATGTATTGCAAGTGGATATTCTGCACGACAATAGATGATACCTTCAGTAGCTCCCATAGCAAATCCACCGATTATCATACCTTCTATTAGTGAATGTGGGTCTCCTTCCAGAACTGATCTGTCCATAAATGCACCCGGATCCCCTTCGTCAGCATTGCACACAATATACTTATCTTTCCCAGGATTACCTTTTGCTGCATTCCACTTAAACCATGTGGGGAATCCAGCGCCGCCTCTTCCTCTAAGGCCTGAAATTTTAACTTCTTCAATCACTTCTTCCGGTGTCATTGAAGTAACTACTTTCTTTGTTGCTTCATATCCGCCCACCTCAAGATATTCTTCTATATTTTCAGGATCGATTAGCCCACAATTTCTAAGCACGATCCTCTTTTGCTTGTCAATAAATTGATTATCGGTACCTGAAATTGCATAATCAGCTGCCGGTGTTCCTCCTACCAGATGCTTTTCTACAATTTCGGCAACAATTTCAGGCTGAACCTTAACATATCTTGTCATGTCGCCGTTGTCCTCATAAATATCAACAATTGGTTCCAAGTAACAAGTACCAACACAGCCTGTAATCCCTACTTCAATATTTAAATTCTTAGCACTAATTTGCTTTTTGAATTCGTCAGCTGTTTTTTTAGCTCCGGTAGCTACGCCGCAGCTTCCTTGTCCAACTATTACTTTCATTGTTACTCCCTCCTATGCTCTTGCTTTAATTTCAGCGAGAACCTCTTTAACGCTGTCCTTAGTAAGATTGCCGTAGGTTTCATCCCCGTCAACACTCTTAATCATCATAACAGGTGCAAGTGAGCAACAACCTAAGCATGCCACGTTGTTCAGTGTAAACAGCCCGTCCTCCGTTGTCTCTCCGTCATGAATATCTAAATATTCACAAATTGCTTCCTCTACTAGATCTGCACCGTTTACATGACATGCTGTACCCTTGCAAAGCATTATCAGATATTTCCCAATGGGCTGTAATCGAAACTGTGCATAGAATGTTGCCACTCCATAGATTTTTGCTGGTTTTATCCCAGTCTCCTGTGAAATATAATTGATTGCATCCATGGATAGATATCCATAAATATCTTGTGCCTTCTGCAAGATTGTTATCAAGCTTCCAGGCACCTTGCCATACTTCTCCAACACCGGAGCTAGCTCTTTAAAGTCTGCAGCATGGCTCTGGTCTTGGACACCACATTTTTCACACATAATAATCCTCCTATCTTTTTTATTGTCAAATATAAACAAACTAGTTATAGTTCATTATACTGAAAAACAAATCTAATATCAATACGAATTCACTCTTCGGAATCTTCCAAATCCAGTACTTCTGAAGCTCTTTTCCTATTAAAAAGGCTCTTAATATCAATTTCCATTATAAAAATACCAAGCAGCATCAATGCGGCTCCTAAATACGCTCTTGGCAGCAATCTTTCTCCTGCAAAAAAAAACGCGGCTACAGCTGCAAATACCGGCTCCAGAGCAAATATCACCCCCACATGGGTAGCGGATGTATATTGCTGAGCTATCACCTGAACTATAAATGCAACTCCGGTACAAAATACAGCGAGAAACAGCATGGATGCCCATACGCTCGGTTCAACGGGCAATACGGGAGTTTCCAGTACAAGTGCGAGGATAAGTATATATAAACCCGTAAATCCCAACTGATATACCCCCAGCTGGAAAGCATTAACCTCTTCCTTATGTACCGCAGTATCGGCTATGATAAGATCTACGGCATAGGCGAAAGCACACATGATACAAAGTACGTCACCTAAAGCAGGCTTCAGCTGCTCATTTAGTGTCATTAAAGCGATTCCGATTAAGCACAGCAGAAGTACCAGTATTAATTTTTTGTTTGGTGTCTCTTTCTTTATTAGAAAAGTTAGTATGGGAGTAATCACTACTGTTAAAGCACACAAGAATCCTGCATTAGATAAACTGGTGTACATAACACCATAGGTTACCCCTATATAGACAAGGGTTAAAGCCAATCCAATCACCGCACTGTATTTCAGCGTTATTTTATTTACATTTTTTAATTTTGTAAAAGCTAATGCAACGGCGGCAAAAAATGCAATCAAAAAACGGTATGCATTCAGTGTCAGCGGTCCTATCTCGCTCAAACAGATATCCATCAGTAAATAAGACACTCCCCAGCATAAAGTGACCAGCATCAGCATTAAATCAGCTTTGATTTGCTTGGACATTTGTTGTATTCCCCCTAAATCTGCGCTATAAAAAGTTCAAGTGCTAAATTCTGTTCAAGAATTCCTGTCTTTATATTTCTATCTATTTCATAAACCTTAGTTAATATTTTTCTTAAATTGTCCACAGAATATCTTCCTGCAAAGGACATGGCTTTTTTTATTCGAAATTCATGTATTTTAAGTATGCTGTGGATCTGCTGCTGATTCTTTCCCTCCTCCAGCATTTCTTTTACTTCTAAAATCGTTTCAAATTGTGAAGCAACTAGTGAAAGGATCATATAAGTATTCTCTCCTGCATTTAAAAGAGAATTTAATAAAATATAGGCTTCATCTTTCCTTCCTATGCTGATAGCGTCCAGCATAGCAAAAATACTGGTTTCTAAATTTCCCGACACAGTTGCCAGTACATCTGAAAGTAAAATTTGTTCTCCTTCACTGTATGCAATAATTTTACGAATATCGTTTTCCAGATTATATAACGTATAATCTGCCTCCTTATGAAAATATCCGCTGTTTTGTACAAATTCATTGATAATAGACGGCTTGGCTGACTTTCCTGCTGACTTAAATCGCTTTTCCACGAAGGATTTTAGTGCTTTTTCACTCAGGGCTTCAAAATCATACGTCTGTCCATTCTCATTTATGGCTTTAAATAGCTTTTTTCTCTTGTCTGCACTGTTTGCAGTTATGATTAACAGACATCCCTCTGGTATGTTTTTCACATAATCCGCTATCTGATTTTCCTGGCTTTCAGTAAAGCCCTTACTCTTAATGCCTTCCAATAGGGCAAAATCTTTCACAATGACCACTCTTTTTTCCGACATCATGGTAAAAGTCTCACATGCCTCTTTTATAGAATCTACTGTAGCAAGCTCTCCTTCCAGGATGGATAAATCCATTTCTTTGCACACAGGGTTAATGTATTTATCAACAATTTGCTCACAGGACCAGTGTACAAGATATTGTTCACGTCCAAAAAGTGCTGCCACAGGGCCTACTTTATCTGCTTTTAAATCTTTTGATATTTTCTGAAAAGCATGCTCTTTTTCTGCCTGCTTATACTGATATGCCATTAAAACAACTCCCAAAATTAAATATTGCTTTTCCTTAAAAACCATATAAATAAAATAAAATCCTTAATTTGTAATTATATCACTTTTTTATTCTAAATAATAGTGTGT
>DKLE01000299.1 GCA_002455605.1 Firmicutes bacterium UBA6648 | reverse complement strand
ACAACAACATCATCACAATCAATGCGGATGCGATTTTTTGTTTCATATTTGAACCTTTCTTATTTCTTAATTTATATAAAATCAAATCTAGATATTTATTTAATACATCAAAAGCAGACGGCAGAATATTCTGCCGTCCTGCTTATTGAAAAAACTAGACTCGTTTTTGCTATTTCGTTGAAGGACCATCAATTTCCCATGTATAGTCATAGCTGGCATGATCAAAACGGATAGTATCTCCAGTCTGAAGTTGGATTCTGCTCAGATATACGTATGCAGGAGCTTCTGCTCCGCCAGCTGGTGTGATGTATGCACTCCAGCCTTCTCCGACAGATCGTCCCCACCACTGTCCGTTTGCATCCTGATATTCACTATAAGAATTGTTCGTGTCTTTGTCATCAATTACTGAAATATAAGCACCCGGCTCTCCGTATGTTGGAGCTAAATCCACACCAGTAGTTACAGCCTTGCTTTTAATGTTTGCAGCTTTAATAATTGCATCCATTACAGAAGCTTTGGTTCCCAACGGATTGATTAAAGAATCATTAAACTGTGCAAGTGTAAAATAATCTTTGTCCAGTTGTGTTAAATCAGTATCTACCATTACACTCATTGCTGGGTCAGTCCCCCAAATCGGATCACCGTCTTCAGTAAACTGTACGTTTACAGCCACTGTCCCCGTGTCCGCAAATGCAGTAGCAGACATGGCAAATACCATTGCTACAACTAAAACCAACATCATGATTCTAGAGTTTAAAAACTTTTTCATCTTAAATACCTCCATTTTTCATTAAAATTTATCCTACGTTTTATAAGTCTTATCTGATTAGCTCTGTATAAATTTCTATCCCCCTTTCTCTCTAAGCTTTATTATCAAGTGCGTAAGTGCACCTGTTAACCTTTTAGATTTTTCCATCTTTGTTTCTATGTACTAAAACAAATTTCTGTTTCCTGGGCGGATATATATTCTGGCTGATTCTATTTCCTTCGCATTAAAATCAGGCATTTTCTGAATCAGCTCAAAGCTTTCTCCCGGTTTCATATAAGGTTTTACCATTTCAGCTACTTGCGGGAACAGTTTTATTTTTTCACCGTAGAAGTCAATTAGTATCATCCAGTGTTCATCTGTTTCTTCTTCTCTTTTAGCCTTCAAAATCCACGCAGACTCCACCTCAATTGTATTTTTAAAAAACTGTTTTAACTCCTGCTCTAACCCTTCAGGTACAGAATTCGGTTTTCTCAGTTTCACTCTTCCGCTATGATCTTCTCTGCGCAGGGTCATCCCCATTGTCCTGGAATCAATTATTTCCATGATCTTTCTGTCCAAAATGATATTTTCTTCAAAAGGATTAAGGACAATTCCGCTTATTTCCTGTGGTGAATCAATAATTGAATATTTCAAGCTGCTATACGGCATGTATATCAACTGTTCCTCTGTAAACCGTCCCAGCTTTGCCTGCTTATCCAGAAAAGCCGGAACAAAATTTCTTCCGTCTCCGGTTATAAGAACTACAAAGCTTTTGCTGTTTTCTCCCTGCTCTTCAGCTGCACCGGGTATCCAGAATGTAGTTTCCGTAAGCTTTCTAAAAAATTTGTCCTCACATTCCGGAGATTTCTCTTGCATAAGCTGTTTAAATAAATCAGTCAGCTCTCTATTTTTTCCTTCCATATTGATTATTCCTCCTATTTCTTCCTAGCTTCCTGTGGATGTCAAGCATTTTTATTTCTATATCTTGTGAGAACAACCTTATTATTTACAAATAAAAAAACTGTGACTTATAAAGTCACAGTTCCGCTTTCAACTGTATATCTAAATGTACTTTAAACACGCGCTGCAATTTCAGCCATGCCAAATAAAGCTTTCACCCTTACCGAGGTATGTTTAAAACTTATGTCTGTCTTCTGACTTGCGCATCCTCATCCTTTGCCGGCCTTCCCAAGCTTTCTCTACTCAGTGGCTGCTCTTTTTCAGAGCTACGGCTTAGACTCCACGCTTACAGCGGCGGTACCGTCCCGGACTTTAACCGGAGTTCCTATTTACCCGCCAGCAGTTTCCTGCCGCGGTACATAAAATACATTTTTCTTCTATATTCAAATTTTTCCTTAATTTTCTTTCTTAAAACAATATTAGCAACAAATTCCAAGCTTGTCAATCTGATGGTCAGTCGGAAGTTTCGTCATCTTTCTCCTTTTTTCGACATTCTCTATATCAAACTGCATTTCTTAAGCAGCTTCACTAATGCCCCTCCTTTTGGAAGCATTATGATTTCATGTTCTTCTATGGCTTTAATTTTTAAAAGCATAATGCCATAAACGGCTGCGCCGATGCCGATAGCTATCACGGTAGCAAGACTGTTTCCTATAAATCCTACTAATCCCTGATAAGAAGCCAGAACTAATACGTACATAACAGCTCCTGATATAAGAGGCTTCCAAACTGACAGCGTGAAATCAAAACGAATGCCGGTAAGCTTTTTAACAGACGCAAAATTTATCAAGCCGATGGTTATATATCCCAGCGTGCTTCCTATGGCCGCTCCTTCCACATTCAGTTCAGGTATACCGGCTAAAATAAATGTAGATATACATTTAACGACAAAACCGATTCCCAGCCCCCAAACGGCTATTCCCGGCCTGCCAAGACCTTGCAAGGTTCCCGCCATAGTCTGGGCGATACATAAAAATACCACTCCAATTGCCAGGAAGAATAAGCATCCGGCAGAATTAACAGCACTTTCAGCCTGCAACGGATATAAAAGTCTCATAATAGGCTCTGATAAAGCCATTAATCCAAAGCTGCAAGGTACACCAATAATCATGGCTGTTCTCAGCCCTAACCGAACATTCAGCTTCAAGAATGCCGTGTCATTTATACTTGCTGCTGCCGCAATAGCAGGTACCATAGAAAGAGCCATAGAAAGAGCCAATGCCATAGGTAGGTTAATTACAGGCCCCACCATTCCAGTCAGCTGACCATAAAGAGCATTGGTTTCCGCTGGCGTAAATCCTACGGACTGCAATCTTCTCATAACAATTATAACATCGGCAATATTCATAATAGGAAGAATGGATACTCCTATGGTAATTGGCACCGCTATCGCTGCTAATGTTTTTAAAATATTACCCGCACTTTCTTTGCTTGTGTCTTTCGTTTCATTGCTAAGGGGTAATTTACTTTTTTTATACAGATAGATAACAATTAAGATTGCAACACCTGCAATGGGTCCGATACTTGTCCCTACTGTAGCTCCTGCCGCAGCATACTCCAGGCCTTTTGGCACCAACATGACAGCTAATATCAAGCCGATAGCCACTCTCACAGCCTGTTCTGTCAGCTGAGATACCGCCGTGGGTCCCATTTCCTGCATTCCTTGAAAATACCCTCTGAATACAGCCATAATCGGAACAAACAATAAAGCCGGAGCTATGGACAGCATCGCGTAATATGCGCCTGGATTTCCCAAAGCCTTGACAATAGGTTCCGCACCGAAGAAAAATATGGAGGATGCAACAATACCCAAGGCAAACATAAGGATAAAAGATAGCTTAAAAACTCTGTGTGCCTCATCATTTCTTCCTACAGCAATACGCTCTGACGTCATTTTTGATATAGCCGCAGGTGCCCCATTAGTTGAAAATACCAGCAAAAAAACATAAATAGGATAAGCCGTCTGATAATACCCCATCCCGTCATCTCCTATAATGTTGCCAAGAGGGATTCTGAAAATTGCTCCCATAACTTGTACCAATAATCCGGCTACCCCCAAAATGGCTGCTCCCTTTAAAAATGATTTTTTACTCATCTATTTTAACGCTCCTCTAGTTATCTCTTTTTCTTAATGGATCATTTTCTTTAAAACTAATCAATTATATATTATACCAAAAAAAATGCCCCTGTGTATATGTTTTCTTTGTGAAGTTTGTTATACTAATATATAAACCCTGTAGTCAGTGGTTCATATTACTTTAAATTTAAACATTACAAAGAGGTATCCAATGAAAAAATTTAACAAACCAACGATGCTAATGATTTTAGACGGTTACGGAATAAATAAAAATACTTACGGCAACGCTATCGCTGCTGCTTCAAAACCTAATTTAGACAGAATTTTTGCTGCCTATCCTCATACAACATTAAAGGCCTGCGGGCTTAATGTAGGACTTCCGGAGGGACAGATGGGCAACTCCGAAGTGGGTCATTTAAACATCGGTGCCGGCAGAATAGTATATCAGGAGCTTACAAAAATAACGAAAGAAATTGATGAAGAAAGCTTCTTTGAAAACAAATCAATCAATGATGCAATGAATCATGTCATAGAAAACAATTCTTCCCTGCATTTGCTGGGTCTGGTCTCCGACGGTGGAGTCCACAGCCATATTAATCACCTTTTCGCTTTATTGCAGCTGGCAAAGAAAAAGAATGTTCAAAACGTGTATATCCATGCTCTTCTGGACGGCAGAGATGTACCTCCCAGATGTGCCCTCCGCTACATTAATCAGCTTGAGGAATATATGAAAGAACTTGGTATAGGAAAAATTGCCGTAGTTTCCGGAAGGTACTATGGAATGGACAGAGATAAGCGCTGGGAAAGAGTGGTAAAATGCTACGACGCCATGACCTTGGGTGAAGGAGTACAAGCACATACTGCAACAGAAGCCATTGAGCTTGCTTACAGCAATAATCAAAATGATGAATTTGTCATGCCGACAGTTATTTCTGCCTCCCCTTCTACAGTGCAGGATAATGATGCTGTGATTATGTTTAACTTCAGACCGGACAGAGCAAGAGAAATAACCAGAGCTTTTGTCAGTGATGATTTTGATGGGTTTGAAAGAAGAAAAACAGTGAAGAATTTATGCTATGTGTGTATGACTCAGTATGATGCTCAAATGCCTAACGTTTTGGTTGCATTTCCTCCTCAATCATTGAAGAATACCTTAGGAGAATATTTGGCACAGCAGAATCTGACACAGCTTCGCATTGCCGAAACAGAAAAATATGCTCATGTAACCTTCTTTTTTAACGGCGGTGTGGAAGCTCCCAACAAGAATGAAGACCGACTCTTAATTCCTTCTCCATCAGTTGCCACTTATGACCTGCAGCCTGAAATGAGCGCTTATAAAATAACCGAAAAGGTTTTAGAGCAAATTCAGCTGGATAAATACGATGTAATTATATTAAACTTCGCCAATGCCGATATGGTTGGCCATACGGGTGTATTTGAGGCCGCTGAAAAGGCTGTGGAGGCTGTGGACGGGTGCGTAGCTCAGATTGTTGAGGCTGTCCTGGCAAAAGACGGACAAATTTTACTGACCGCCGACCACGGAAATGCAGACTGCATGCTCAATGAAAAGGGCGAAATCGTTACCGCGCATTCTCTGAACGACGTTCCGTTAGTTCATATTGCAAAAAAACCGGCACAGCTTAAGGCTAATGGCATTTTAGCCGATATAGCTCCGACTATGCTGGATTTAATGGGAATCCCTATCCCTGATGAAATGACGGGAAACAGCTTGATAGGTTAATAAGAAAAAAGGCAGAAAACCGGTTGCATCACGAACGTTCTTCGCTGCACCAGCTCTGCCTTCTTTTTTTACTGAATTAATCTTGTTATTTGCTTTCCTTTAATACTTCCAGCAATAAATTCCAAGTTCTTTCTACCGATGAAATGCTCAGTCTTTCGTCTACTGTGTGAACACCCTTCATATCCGGTCCAATTGAAACGCAATCTAAATCTTCAATCTTTTCGGAGAACATTCCGCATTCAAGGCCTGCATGAATGGCTTCGATTATCGGTTTCTTGTTATATTGCTTTTCAAAAACCCGGATTACTGTTTCTCTTAACTCAGAATCCTTCTTATATTCCCATCCAGGATATGCTCCTGTAAATTCGACTTTCCCGCCTAAGAATTCCATCATGGATATTAGCCGATCGCAAATAGAAGCCTTGGCAGTTTCAACAGAGCTTCTTACGGCAAAAATAGCATGAATACCATCCTCCAGTACCTTTAGAGCTCCCATATTTAAAGAAGTTTCTACCAGTCCCTTTATATCTGCACTCATGGACTGAATTCCATTCGGAATATTTAAAAGCATCATAACGGCTTTCTCAGCAGACTCCTTATCCAAAACCTCATGGCTTCCTTTTCCTAAGTTCTCTGCTTTAATTACAATGCTTGGATCGCTTGTTTTGTATTCGTTGCTTACAATGTGCTGATATTCTTTTACTGTATCCTCTACTTTAGCTACATCTTTATCAGAAACAATCAAATTTAATACGGTTTCCTTAGGAATGGCATTGTCCTTTTGTCCACCCGCAACGTTGACTATATTTAATTGGATTTTTTTATTTAAATTGTAAAGAAGTCTTCCCATAAGCATATTGGAATTAGCACGTTCTTTGTCAATTTCAACCCCGGAATGTCCGCCTAGTAGTCCTGTTACTACGACTTTAAGCTGTGTGCCCTCTGCATGTTTACGGGTAACCGGAAGAATGCATTCCGCAGTTACACCGCCGGCGCAGCTTACCGTAATGACACCTTCTTCCTCTGAATCTAAATTAATAAATTTTTTAGCTTTCAGCATAGAAACATCAATGGCCTCTGCTCCGTATAAGCCTGTTTCTTCATCAACGGTAAATACCGCTTCAATTCTAGGATGTTCCAGATTGTCTGAGGCTAATATAGCCAGTCCCATGGCTACAGCAATGCCATTATCTCCTCCGAGAGTTGTTCCCTCTGCATAGATTTCATCTCCATCTATACCAAGCTTCAGCCCGTCTTTCAGGAAATCAATATTGCTGTCCGCTGTTTTTTCACACACCATGTCCAAATGTCCCTGGATAATGATTGCTGGAGAATCTTCATAGCCCTTTGTGGCAGCTTTTACAATGATCACATTGTGGAGCTTGTCTGTAAAATATTCCAGATTGTGTGCTTTAGCAAAAGCCACACAATAGTCGGCTATAGGCTCCATATGTCCTGAACCATGAGGAATACCGCATATTTCTTCAAAATACTTAAATACAAGTTGAGGCTGTAAATCTTTTAATACGCCCATTTGTTTACCTTCCTTCCTATGCAATAGAAATCTATGGACAAAAAGCCCATAGATTTCTAAATAAATTACTTTGATCTGCAATATGTATTTTTTTCTTTTACTATTAAATTTTTATCCAGCATAAAGCTAATAAGGGTATTGGTAAATTCTATTTCATTTTGAACGACTACCGTTTTCTTGGAATAGAATTCTGATGCCTTAATATCAGAAACTAAATCTTGAATTTCTTTTTTGGATATGGAATCATTCTTTTTTAAGTAAGCCATGACCTTATTGGCTCCTTTAGTTAACAACATTTCTTTTAAGGTAGCTGTTTGTTTCATGGATTTCTTCAATCCCCACACATAGACAATAGATGTGGAAATCGCAAATAATAGGATTCCTATTAATGTAAACTTAAAATTATCCATCTATTCTTATCCTTTTTTAAAGTGAATAAACTTAGTACCGTTAAGGCTATAAAAATATTTGCTCAATCGTTCATAAAGAGGTTCCGCTTGTTGGCCGAATTCTTCACTCACCAATTCTCCTATCTGATAAATGGAACGGTTACCGTCTATTAGCTGCCAAACAAAGCTGCCCAATTCTTCTAAAGCAATATGGCTCACTTCAGGTGTTCCAAAAAATCGCTGAGCAAATTTATTATAGAGCCCCTTATTTTCCCTGTGAATGGTTACTATGCCGTCTTCTTCATCCCATGTTAAAGACTCATTTCTCACCGGGATATTATCCAGATAGTTCTTTTTATTACTTTTCATTATACTTCCCAAACTAATTTACTGTATTCTTTTTATTCCAAACGGAATACTTCATGATAGTTAACAGAAGTCCCGCAAAGAACACTAATCCGCCGATATTTCCAAGAGAAATTCCCCTTGCGGAAAGGTCAATAAATTCACCTAACGTTCCGCCTGCAAACGGAACAATAGCAAATACTGCCAGTAGGATTCCAACCAGACCTTCACCAGCAATTAAGCCGGAAGTATACAGAATGCCGCTTTCAATAACATTGTTTTTGGTTTTTTCATTATTAAATTTCTTTTTATCAATATATAATCGGATAAGTCCTCCTGCCATAATCGGGGTTGATAAATGAATCGGAAGATATAAACCGATTGCAAAAGGCAGTACCGGCATCTGTAAAATTTCAATTACAATAGCGATACCTACTCCTACAAATACTAAATTCCATGGAAGATTTCCTCCCATTACACCTTCTATTACCATCTTCATCAAGGTTGCCTGCGGAGCCGGAAGCTGTGTTGATCCATATCCCCAAGCACTGTTTAATAAGTATAAAATAGCTCCAATGGCAATACTGGAGGCAATAACACCGATCATTTCACCGATCTGCTGTTTTTTTGGAGTAGCACCTACAATATATCCGGTCTTTAAGTCCTGAGAAGTATCTCCTGCTATAGCTGCTACAATACAGATAACAGAACCGATAGTGATCGCTGCTACCATGCCGGAAACACCCGTATTTCCTCCAATTTTTAAAATAATAGTCGTGATCAGCAGTGTTGCGATGGTCATACCCGATACCGGGTTATTGGAACTTCCTACCAATCCTACCATTCTGGAAGAAACAGTTGCAAAGAAGAAACCAAAAAAGATAACGATTACAGCTCCAAAAAGATTAAGAGGAATAACAGGAGCTAACCACATAATTATAGCGATAGCTGCAATCCCTGCTAATACAATTTTAAGAGATAGATCCTGAGCCGTTCTGTCAATGGATGCATTTCCTGCACCAAAGCCCTTCATAGCATCTCTAAAAGTGGTAACGATCAGCGGCAAGGATTTAATTAAACTGATTATACCTCCCGTAGCAACCGCACCGGCTCCAACGTATCTTACGTAGTTGGACCAGATACCCCATGTACCCAATTCACTGATTGGTGCTGTCGCTGGGAATAAAACAATGTCTCCTCCAAAGGATGCAATAAGCGGCATTACAACAAACCATGCAGTAACACCTCCTGCAAGCATATAGGAAGAAATTTTCGGACCGCAGATATAGCCTACCCCTGCAAGAGCCGGAAGTACATCCGCACCGATGCCGGATCCCTTATAAGCAGAAATTTCATAATCCACTTCACTTGGGAATAAATGAAGACCATCTGCAATCAGCTTATACAATGCTGCGATTCCAAGTCCTGCGAATACACTGCCCGCCTTAGCGCCTCCTTCTTCTCCGGCCATTAACACTTCAGCACATGCTGTTCCCTCCGGATAAGGAACCACTCCATGTTCTTTGACAATGAGTGCCGTACGTAGAGGTATCATGAAAAATACCCCTAATAGACCACCACAAAGTGCAATCAATGTGATAGTAATCAGAGAAGGCATCTCACCAACACCCTCTGCTGCCCACATAAATAGTGCAGGCATTGTAAAAATAGCTCCCGCAGCCACGGATTCACCAGCTGATCCAATAGTCTGTACGATATTGTTTTCTAAGATGGATTCTTTTTTAAGAATAATGCGAATAATACCCATGGAAATAACCGCTGCTGGAATGGAAGCCGATACTGTCATACCTACTCTTAGACCCAAGTAAGCATTTGCGCCGCCAAACAAAATTGACAAGATAACACCTAAAACAATGGATGTAGCTGTGAATTCAGGCATAACTTTGTCCGCTGGGATAAACGGCTTAAAATTTGTGTCATTTGAAATCTTTTCTTTCATTTAGCTATGTAAAGTAAGATATTTTACTTTACAGTCCTCCTTTCAGTTTTTATTTAAGCTACTACATTATAGCATAATAGCACAAATATTAACAGGAAAATTTATGTCATGTCACAAATTAGTTTGTTATATTTTATAAAAATTATGACAGTATCTTGCTCACCCATTCTACGTTAATCGATTGGTACCCTTCTTCTGTATGTTCCTCAATCCGTTCTTTTAAATTATCTTTTGTTTCTTTTATTAAATCATCGTCTATGGGAATCAAAGATTGTCTGCCGTCAGCGAACATTATCATCATTTCATGTTTATGTTCTTTTCCCGGATAATAGAACATTCCCGCTATACTGTCCACGTCCATGCCTTCATTTCCCGATTTAAATAAAATCAGCATTTTGATAATCTCTATTACTCGATCATCCAGCTTCATGTCATGTATCATTATTTTTTCTGCCAGTTCGTTCACCGTTCCCACAGCCCTGTAAATGTATCCTTGTCTTGCTTGAATTTCGAAGGTTTCCTGGGAATTTAAAAGAACCTTGTTCATTTCCTCTACGTCATCTTTATCCGCAGCCAAATAAACCATTAAATGCTTTTCCATATCATGATAGAGGCACGGATAGGTTATGGGAAATCGTTTTCCGCACTTTTCGCAGGTAAATACAAATAGCTCTCCATTCAAAACTTTTTCTTTTAACTGCGGATCCAAGTCAGCTATGATATTTTGCCATAAAACAAAACTCTGCTTATTCCCACATTCCGGGCATGAAACTTCATTAGTGATACATTTTGACATATTATTTTTCCTTTCTTTGTCTCCTTGCTATTTCTAGTGCATTCTTCATCATCATGTTCTTAAACTTTGCAATGGTTTCTTTCTCCAAATCGGGAACATTAGCCATACTGACAATCTCAATTTTGCTGAAGTATTCCGAAGTTCTTAATCGTTCCACCACTTTGCGGTAAATAATTTTAGTGACGGTTTCATTGTCTTCCTGCAGAAATATGAGAAAGCTCATTCTTCCCCAAGCCCTGCCGAATTCAATATGGACCGGACTAGCTGTCACCTTGCGGATTAATTCCTCCACTCCGCTTTTCAGCTCACCGCCGATAACATCCACAATAGCGCTGTTCATTACCAAAAAGAAACTCCACCCAAAGGCTACTGCCAAAAGAAATCCAATCGCATCCCCCCATGCTTTCGTTGTGAAATAAAACATAGTGAGAGAAAGGGGAATAAACAAAAGTCTAATCCCCTTAAAAAATCTTATTTTCATATTTTTACGTTTAATTTTGTCTTGCATATTTGCTTTTCTCCAACCTTATGATTTTTTTCTATGCATAAACATCTCTATCCCAAGAGCCTTTTAGATATTTTTTAAAAATATCCAATAATGCGGGAGTTTCATCCATGAAATAAGATCGGGCAACATTGCCGTTTGCATCCCAGTCGCATCCATCCCACCAAACAGCGGCTTTTATGCGATCATAATCCTTAATGGTATTAAACATGTTAATAACCCATTGATTTTTATCGCCGCCCATGCTTGCCGATGAGAACTCTGTAATCATCAGAGGCTGCTGAAATTTAGCGCAATATTCATAATAAAGCCCTTCATACAATTCATCAAATTCCTTCCAGGTTTCTCCCACAGATGCATAATATGTACCCGTATTATAGGCTGTCATACCAACTACATCAACATATTTATCTCCCGGGTAATACATCATTTCATTATTCCAATTAAAATTAGGGAAGGAATCGCAATTCGGGTTCCAGATCCAAATCACATTCTGAGCTCCTGCTTTTTCAAAGAAACTATACACATACTTATAAAATTCTTTATACATCAGGGGATCTCTTGCTGTATTATAACTGGAATACGGACACCAGTCTCCATTCATCTCATTGCCCAGCCTGAATAAAACGGGATGGCCGAAATCCGCAATTACCTGTGCATAGTCTCTTAGGAACTCGTCATACTGACCATCTAGTATATCGTATATCATATTTCCGTCTTCTCTCCAAGTTGTCTGCAGCGTAAGCTCCAATACCTTATTGTGTTCATAAGCGGCATCCAATCTTTGTTTCAAATTCGGGTGCTTATACGTATTGTCAAACTCGCTGTAGTTTAAAAGAATAGGAAACTCATAATCATAATAACTTTCATAATAATTCAGCATCGTATAATCAAAGCCTGCGGTATCCGGTTCAAAGATGCCCCAGGTTAAATCTGCTTCATCGCTGAAATATTGCTGATAAAAAGCCTTCGTCTCATCATTCCAATTTTTTTCATTTATATCTATTTTTTGTGCTACTCTCATATAGGCAGGCTTCGTTGGTGCAAAGGTACTAAAATTATTAATTAAATAAGTATAA
>DKLE01000127.1 GCA_002455605.1 Firmicutes bacterium UBA6648 | reverse complement strand
AGGAGCCATCAGCCGTTTATAGGCATCCATAACCGTAGTCTTTAAAAGCTCAGCAAATATTGATTTCTCATTGGTTATAACTGCATCCTCCAGCATCAGTTGAAGCTCGTCTGTCGGTGCGATGATTTTAACCTTAAGCTTTTTCTCCTTTTCTCCTCTGTTTATGGCCAGTATTCGGTGGTTGGGAATCTTTTCAATACTTTCCTGATGACCGTAATACATATCATAAACCGTTTTTTCATCCGCATCTACAGCTTCAGAGGATATTAATCCGGCTTTCTGTGTCTTTTCACGAACCATTGCGGTAAACTCAGGATGATCGGCTACCATCTCTGCAATAATATCCATGGCTCCTTGTATGGCCTGCTCCGCGTTTTCAACTCCCTTTTCCTGGTTTATGTACGGAGCCGCCAGCTCCTGGATACTTCCCGAGTCTATCTCTTGTGCATAAAAAATAAGCGCTAATGGTTCCAAGCCTTTTTCTTTTGCCTTTGAAGCTCTTGTGGCTTTCTTCTGCTTAAAAGGCTTATAAAGGTCTTCCACTCTCTGCAATACTTCCGCTTTCTCAATCTCAGCTTTCAGTTCTTCTGTCAGCTTGCCCTGCTCATCAATAAGCCGGATGACTTCTTCTTTTCTGGCTTCCAGATTACGCAAATAAGTCAGTCTTTCATCCATATCACGGAGTATGACGTCGGAAAGCCCTCCGGTTACTTCTTTCCTGTAACGGGCAATAAACGGAATGGTGTTTCCTTCATCAATAAGCTGTACCGTATTTTCCACCTGTGAAATCTTAACAGAGAATTCCTGCGCTAATTTTTCAATAATGTTCATTTTTTAATTCCTTTTCCTTAAGTTATCTTCTAAATTAATCTCTAAATTTTAACTTTTCATTGATAAAATAATCAATTTCGCCATCCATAACCGCCTGAACATTTCCAACCTCTGCCCCTGTTCGATGATCCTTCACCATTGTATACGGCTGGAAAACATAAGAACGGATTTGACTCCCCCACGTATTTTGCGAAAAGTCTCCCTTAAGCTCCTTTAAATTTTCTTTGTGCTCCTGTTCCGCCAGTTCTGTCAGCTTGGCTTTCAGGATCTTCATAGCCATGTCTTTATTTTGATGCTGGCTGCGTTCGTTTTGACAGGTAACTACAAGGTTCGTAGGCAGATGGGTTATTCGAATAGCTGAATCGGTTTTGTTGACATGCTGTCCTCCTGCTCCGCTGGAGCGGTAAGTATCTATTCGCAAATCCTCCGGATCAATTTGAATATTGATATCATCATCAAGCTCAGGCATCACCTCTAGTGATGCAAAGGAGGTCTGCCGTTTTCCTTGGGCATTAAAAGGTGAAATGCGAACCAGCCGATGAACTCCCCGTTCATTTTTCAAATAGCCGTAAGCATTTTCTCCCTCTACAATTACCGTAGCACTTTTAATCCCCGCCTCCGTATCATCCTGAAGATCGATAACTTTAGTCTTATAACCCTTTTTTTCAGCCCATCGTGTATACATTCGCAGAAGCATTTCTGCCCAATCCATGGCATCAACACCTCCGGTGCCGGCATGCACAGTAAAAATAGCATTATTACTGTCGTACTCGCCGGTTAAAAGAGTTTTCAAGCGTACTTCTTCCGCTTTTTCTTTATAGCCTTCATAAGCATTTTTTATTTCATCTGCCATCTGATTATTCTCATCTGCCGTAGAAGAAGCTTCACTTTCTTCTGCCATTTCAATGAGAATTTCGATGTCCTCTAAATCCTGCTTTAAATTTTTATAGCTGTTTATTTTGTTCTCTAAGGACTTTTTTTCCTTTAACAGCTTCTGGGCAGCTTCATGATCCTCCCAGAAGCCCTCTATTTGAGTTTTGATTTCTATCTCTTCTAATCTGCTCTCCAACCCTGTCAGGTCAAAGAGACTCACCTACCTCTGTCAAATTTGACTTTGCCGTAGGCAATTCATATTTTATCTGATCTAATTCAACCATATAAAATCCCTCTCTTTACTCTTTATTCATACAGCAGTTTTTATATTTCTTGCCGCTGCCGCATGGGCATAGATCGTTTCTTCCGATCTTTTCCTCTGTCCTTCGAATCGGCTCATGTCTTTGCTCTCTATCCGGAACCGCAGTCTGGGATGGCATACCTCCTGTAGCAGTACCGCTGGCCATATCCTCTTCATGGAAATCTTCTTTTCTTCCCTCTCCTGCTTCCATAATCTTCTTTCTTTCCGCATTGGTCTGAACCGTAACATTATAGCAGAACTTAACCGTGTCCTCTTTAATGGCCTGAATCATCAGTTCAAACATATCAAAGCCCTCATTGGAATACGCCGCCGCCGGATCCTGCTGCCCCAAGGCACGAAGATTAATACCGTTTCTAAGCTGATCCATGTCATCGATGTGATCCATCCACTTGTTGTCTACTACTCGGATTAAAATCATGCGCTCCAGATCACGCATTCGTTCCGCACCGATTTCGGCTTCTTTTTCTTCATATAGCTTTTCAAAGGCTGCATAAATGTCTTCTTTCAGCTGATTGGCTGTAAGATTTTGCACTTCCTCCCCAGCATAAGGCAAATGCTCGTCAAATCTCATACACAGCTTCTTTAAATTCTTTCCTAAGGTTTCTAAATCCCATTCCTCAGCATATCTTGAAGCAACCGTTATCGGTTCAACGATCTCATCAATCAGTTCCTGTGTCATGTTTCTGATGTGATCCCTTAAATCTTCTCCGAACAGAACTTTACGTCTTTCTTCATAGATGATCTGACGCTGCTTATTCATGACATTATCGTATTGCAATACGTATTTTCTGATATAGAAGTTCTTGCCTTCCACCTTCTTTTGAGCCGCTTCGATACGCTTTGTAAGCATGCCGGCTTCAATAGCCTCATCCTCTTCTACACCTAGTTTTTCTACCAGGCTCTGAATTTTTTCTCCGCCGAACAATCGCATCAGCTCGTCTTCCAGAGATAAGAAAAATTGAGTGCATCCAGGGTCGCCCTGACGTCCCGCACGACCTCTCAGCTGATTATCTATTCTTCGGGATTCGTGACGCTCTGTACCGATGATACAAAGTCCTCCTAAATCTCTGACCTGCTGCTGTTCTTCTGCTCTTTCCGCTTTAAACTTATCATTTAATTCTTTAAATACTTTTCTGGCATTCAGCAGTTCCGGATCATCGGTGGAAACAAAGGAGGTGGCAAATGAGATTGCTTCATCGCTGAAGCCTTGCTTTTTCATCTCACGCTTTGCTTCAAATTCCGGATTGCCTCCCAACAGGATATCTGTACCTCGTCCCGCCATATTGGTGGCAATGGTAACCGCTCCTAGACGTCCCGCTTCCGCAACAATTTCCGCTTCCTTTTCATGCTGCTTGGCATTCAGCACATTGTGCTTAACTCCGCGTTTTCTCAGCATTTCACTGATTAATTCCGAACGTTCTATGGAAATGGTACCCACCAAAATCGGCTGCCCGGTAGCATGAATCTCTGCAATTCTTTCTGCTATCGCTTTAAATTTTCCGACTTCCGTTGCATAAATTGAGTCCTGAAGATCCATTCTGGCAATGGAACGATTGGTGGGTATTACCACAACGTCCATATTATAAATTTCTCGGAATTCATCTTCTTCGGTCTTTGCCGTACCGGTCATACCGGCAAGCTTCTTGTACATTCTGAAATAGTTCTGTAGAGTAATTGTTGCCAGAGTTTTTGACTCTGAACGAACCAATACGCCTTCTTTTGCTTCAATGGCCTGATGCAATCCATTGCTGTATCTTCGGCCGAACATTAAACGTCCGGTAAATTCATCAACAATTACAATCTCCCCATCTTTTACAATATAGTCAACATCCCGCTTCATTAAATTTCTGGCTTTTAAAGCCTGAAGCACGTGATGATTAATTTCCATATTTTCTGGATCCGAGAAGTTCTCGATACCAAACTCTCTTTCACATTTAGCTACACCTTCTTCAGTCAGTGCAACTGTTTTATCTTTTTCTTCTATAGTAAAATCCGCTTCATTTCGCAATCGGATTACAAATTTGTCAGCAACTCCATATAAATCCGTGGATTTAGCTCCCTGCCCGGAGATAATAAGAGGCGTTCTGGCTTCATCTATTAAGATAGAATCCACTTCGTCCACAATAGCAAAGTTCAGTTCTTCCCTTTGTGACATTTCCTCCCGGTAGGTCACCATGTTGTCTCTCAGGTAATCGAAACCAAATTCATTATTTGTTCCATAGGTAATGTCTGCGTCATAAGCTTCCTTACGCTGCTCTCCGGTCACACCATGTACCACACATCCCACAGTCAATCCAAGGAAATTATACAGTTTACCCATCCATTCCATATCACGCTTTGCCAGATAATCATTGACCGTAACAACGTGAACACCTTCACCGCTCAGAGCATTTAAATATGCTGCCAAAGTTGCCACTAAGGTCTTACCTTCACCGATTTTCATTTCGGCGAT